>DATCCQ010000047.1:0-7518 GCA_036511185.1 Gaiellaceae bacterium | reverse complement strand
TCCGGACGAGATCCTGGCCTACGTCGATCGGTACTCCACGCCCAGCTCCAAGCAACTCGACGAGCTGGCGCAAGAGACGGCGCGCACGCTCGGCTCGCCGAACATGCTCTCCGGGCCGGTGGTTGGGCGTCTGCTCGAGTTTCTCGTCTTCGCGCTCGAGGCTCGCTCGGTGCTCGAGATCGGCACCTTCTCGGGCTACTCGGCGCTGGCCATGGCCGAGGGGCTTCCGCCCGACGGGCGCATCGTCACGCTCGAGATCGACGAGAGCCACGCCGAGCTGGCGCGGCGCGCGATCGCCGAGAGCCCGCACGCGGATAAGATCGAGATCGTGCTCGGCCCGGCGCTGGAGTCGCTCGAGCGCCTGCCCGGACCGTTCGACTTCGTCTTCATCGACGCCGACAAGGTCGGCTACCCCGCCTATAACGAAGTGGTGCTGCCGAAGCTTGCGCCGCGCGGCCTGATCGCCGTCGACAACACCCTGCGCGGCGGCAGCGTGCTGGACGAGGCGGACAGAAGCCCCGCGGTCGAAGCGACCCGCGCCTTCAACGAACGGGTGCGAAACGACCCGCGCGTGCGCTGCGTGATCTTGAGCGTGAGCGACGGGGTCACGCTGATCCGGCACGCCTAAGGCCTATCCCGGTAGGGAGGCGCGACCGATGCGGCCGTGCAGGCTCAGCGCTGGACGCGCTCTATCTTCGCCTCGCTGAGCGCGGCGTCGAAATCGAGCTCCAGCGCGAGCGTCTCGGCCTTGATCTGATCGGCGTAGGGCGCCAGGTCGCTCTCCGCCTCTGGCAGCGTGAGCTTGATCCGATCGGTCAGCGCCAGCCCTTGCTCCTTGCGCAGACCGTTGACCGAGTGGATGAGGTCGAGCACGCGGCCGGCGCGCAAGAGCTCCTCGTCGAGCTCGGTGGAGACGGCGACGGTGATCCCGCCGTCCTCGGCCAACGACCAGCCGGCGCTGGCACTGCGCTCGACCAGCACCTCTTCGGGCTCCAGCTCGTGGCCGAGTACGCGGAAGCGCCCGCCCTCGAGCTGCTCGAACTCACCGAGCTCGAGCGCGGCGCGCACGGCGGGCAACTCCTTGCCGAGCTTCGGGCCCAGGCTGCGTAACTCCGGCTTGACCTTGAGCTCGACCGCCTCGACTTCGGTAAACACCACCTCGTTTGCGCGCAGCTCGTCGGCGATCTCCTCGGCGTGACTCTCGGCGCGCGGCGCGCCTTGAACGAGGATCTGGCGCACCGGCTGGCGCAGCTTCAGATCGGCCTGCGAGCGCGCCGAGCGTGCCAGCTCGACCACCGCGCGAAGCTCGCCTACCTCTTCCAGCAGCGCGCGGTCGGGCTCGTGAGCTTCCGGCCAGCCGGCCAGGAAGACCGAGTCGGGCGCCTCGGGGCAGGGACCTACGACGAGAATCTTCCAGAGGTGGTCGGCCAGGAAGGGCAGCACCGGCGAGATGACTCGGATGCCCTGAACGAGCGCGAACCAGAGGGTGCGAAAGGCCGCCTCGTCGAGCGAGTAGAAGCGCCGCCGCGAGCGACGGATGTACCAGTTGGAGAGGTCGTCTACGAAGCTCTCGAAGGAGCGGATGACGCCGACCGTGAGCGACGCTTCCAGGGCCTCGGTCGCCTCCGCGACCAGCGCGTGAGTGCGCTCGACCAGCCAGCAGTCGAGCGGCTTGAGCTCGATCCCTTGCGCTCCCGCGGCGAGGTCGTCGAAGCTCGGGCGGAAGCCCTCGATATTGGCGTAGGTGACGAGGAAGGAGGCCGAGTTCCAGAGAGTCAGCAGCTTGCGCTTGACTTCCTCGGCCGGGCCGAAGCCGAAGCGGATGTTCTGGGTCGGCGGCTGCTGGCAGTAGAGCCAGCGCATTACGTCGGCGCCCATGCGCTCGAACGCCTCGTCGGCGTCGATCGCGTTACCGCGCGAGCCGTGCATCTCGTCGCCCTTCTCGTCCAGCAGCTTCTCGTAGGAGAGCACCTCGCGGTAGGGCGCCCGTCCATCCAGCGCGACCGCCATGAAGAGCAACGAGTAGAACCAGAGCCTGATCTGCTCGCGCATCTCGCAGACCCAGTCGGCCGGGAACCATTTCTCCCAGTAGTCGTTGTCGGGCAGGTCGGCGGTCGAGAGGCCTTCCGAGGCGCCCGTCGCGTAGCCGTGCTCTTTCCACTCCGGGTTCTGCCAGCCGAGCGTCGAGAAGGGAACGATGCCGGCGTCGAGCCAGACGTCGCCGACCTCGCTCACGCGCTTGACCTTCTCGTTGCCGCAGGCCGGGCAGCGAACCCGAACTCCGTCGATCCAGGGCCGGTGCAGCTCCTCCAGACCCTCGATGCCCTCCGTCGCCAGCTCGGCCAGCTCGGCCTTCGAGCCGACCACCGTCAACTGTCCGCACTCGCAGCGGAAGAAGGGCAGCGGCAAGCCGTAGTAGCGGCGCCGGGAGATGTTCCAATCGTCCATGTTGCGCAGCCAGTCGTCCATGCGCTTGCCGAAGTAGTCCGGCGTCCACTTGACGGTCTGGTTGGCGTCGAGCAGCTTCTGCCTGATCTCATTGACGGCGATGAACCAGTCGTCGGTGATGCGGAAGACCAGCGGCGTCTCGCAGCGCCAGCAGTGCGGGTAGCGGTGGTGGATCTCGCCGGCCTGGATCAGCACGCCGCGCTTGTCGAGGTCGGCGATGATCTCGGCCGCCGCCTCGTGCGCGCCCTTGCCGGCCAGCCAGCCATACTCGGGCAGGATCTTGCCGTCCTCGTCGATCGGCGCCAGCACGGGCAAGCCCTCGCGCTTGCCGAGCTCGAAGTCCTCGCCGCCACAGCCCGGCGCGATGTGGACGATGCCGGTGCCCTCTTCCATCGAGACCTCGTCCCAGGCGACAACTCGGTAGGCGACCTCTTTCGCCGCCGCTAGATCGGCGAAGGGCCCCGTGTAGCGCCAGCCGACCAGCTTCTCCCCCGGCTGCTCGTCAACGACTTTTCCGGAAACCGGAACCTGCTCGACGAGCGGCTTGGCCAGCCAGAGCGCCTCTCCGTCCTGCTGCACCTTGACGTACGTGGCCTCGGGATCGACCGCCGCCGCCACGTTGGCCGGCAGCGTCCAGGGCGTCGTCGTCCAGACCGCCAGCGCCTCGTCCGGACGCTCGACGAGCGGGAAGCGCACGAAAAGCGAGGGGTCGATCTTGTCGCGATAGGCGTCGCCGGTGGTCAGCTCGTGCGCCGAGATTGAAGTCCCGCAGCGCGGGCACCACTCCGTGGCGCGGTGGCCGAGATAGAGCCAGCCGCGCTCGTCGAGCGTCTTCAAGAAGCGCCAGATGTACTCGATGTTGGTGTCGGAGAAGGTGAAGTAATCGGCGCCGAAGTCGAGCCACTGACCGAGCCTCTCCGATTGGCGCGTGATCTCGCCGGTCGACCAGATCACCTTGTCGCGGCAGTGGCGGGCGAAAGCCTCCAGCCCATACTCCTCGATCTCGCGCTTGGAGTTGAGGCCCAGGTCCTGCTCCACTCCGACCTCGATCCAAAGGCCCTGACAGTCATAGCCGTTCTGGTAGCGCTGGTCGTAGCCCTGTAGGGCGCGGAAACGAACGAAGACGTCCTTGAGCGTGCGTCCCCACATGTGATGAACGCCCATCTTCTTGTTGGCAGTGATCGGCCCGTCGATGAAGCTCCAGCGTTTCCCGCCGCGGTTCTTCTCGCGCATACGCTCGAAGGCGCGCTCGCTCTCCCAGCGCGCCAGCACCTCCAGCTCGAGCGCGCTATGGTCGGGCTTGGCCGGTAGGGGTGTGAAAATGCTGTCCATGCGGGCGAGATTCTAGGGCACGCGATGAGTCGGGATGAATCCCGTAGGCTTCGACGTTCTAATAGCCGTACCGAAAACGCGATTTGAGGAAAGGGTGAGCGGGGTGGCAGACGCAGTTACGGAGGCAACATTCGAGCAAGAGGTCCTGAAGAGCGACAAGCCGGTGATCGTGGACTTCTGGGCCGAGTGGTGCGGGCCCTGCCATGCCGTCGCGCCGGTGCTCGACCGGATCGTCGAGGAGCGTGCCGGCGCCGTCAAGCTGGTGAAGGTCAACATCGACGAAGAGATGGAACTGGCCCAGCGCTTCGGTATCTCCTCGATCCCGACGATCATGATTTTCCGCGACGGCAAGGCCGAGGGCACGGCCATCGGCGCCCATCCCAAGGGCTCACTGGAGAAGCTGCTCGGCTTGAGCGAGGGGTAAGGGTCTCGGGCTGCTCGTCCAAGCGGGCTAGGCACGCCGTTCGCGCCAGCGCCCGACTATCTCAGCGACGCTATCGAAGGCGATCTCGTCCTCGCCGGGCAACTCATCTGCGCCGAACCAGCGAATCTCGGAGATGTCGTCAGCTGGCGCGGGCTCTCCCGAAACTACGTGCGCCGTCCAGTTCAGACTGAGCACGTACTGCGCCTCTGGACCGTCGCCGTAGAGATCGACAAGAGCGCCGAAGAACTCATCCGGCTCGATCTCCAGCCCGGTCTCCTCGCGCAGCTCGCGCCGCAGGCCGTCGAGCGGCTCCTCCCCCTCCTCGAGAAAGCCGCCGGGCGTGTCCCACTTGCCCTTCCTGGGCTCTATCCCGCGGCGCACGAGCATCAGGCGACCAAGTTCGTCCTCGCAGAGCGCGCCTACTGTCGGCGCCGAGTTGGCGTAGTAGATAGAGCCGCAACTCGGGCAGGTGGCTCGGATCGTCTCCACGCAAAGGTCCGCACCGCAGCGCGGGCAGGAATGCCATCCCTGTAGCTCGGCCATGACAGGAGAGGATAGAGCCGCGCTAGGCGGTCGCGACGGGCACGACGCGGCGGCGCATCATTGTGAACAGCGTGCCGAGCACGATCATCTCGGTCTTGCCCCAGAACTGGCCCCAGAAGAAGCCCAGGCCGCCGAAAGCGATGATCAGGAAGAGATAGGAGTCGATCGCATTCCCGACCGTTCCCGAGAGGGCGACTCCCAGGCTCAGGTTCCGGTTTCGGATCGGCGTGAAGACGATGGCTTCTACCGTCTCGGAGACGGTGAAGGCCACCACGCTGGCGATCGCGATCTTCTCCAGCGATATCCAACCGGCCAGATCGCCGACGCCCCAGGAGATCAGTCCGGCGAGGTAGACGAGCGGCATCGTCCAGTAGAGCCCGCGCAGCTGCTGAATCCAGTCGCGCAGGACGAGCACCGCGCCGATGCAGAAGACGCCCGCCGGCGCCATGTAGTGGGTGAGCGGCACATGAACTACGTAGGCGCTGGCCAGCCAGTTGGCGAGGATGACCAACCCGAGGTAGCAGGCGGCCAGAGGAAAGAAGAGCTTCATTGGCGGGCGTCCATTCGGCCGGTCAGCCTAGCGAAGAAGGGCGCCGTGCCTGTGCCGGAGTAGAGATGGCGCGCGAGCGAGACGCCGCATCTCGCTCACGCGCTGGATAGGCAAGAAGATAACCGGCCTTTCGACGCGAGATGAACGCGCGCCCTTCCTCCCCGAGGCCGGGCATCGATCTTGCCAACTACGCCTTATGACGCAGGCGACTCGCGAAGGTTTGCCCGCGGTCGAGGATCTACTCGGAGTGCATCAACGCGTTGCCAAGGCCGTCGCGACCGACATGACGGGCGCGGCTCAGCCAACGCCGTCCCAAAGCGAAAGCGAGGTAGCAACGCGGTGTCGGCAAACTCTTTTTTTTCCTCCGCCGAAAGTCGTCATGCCCTCTATGAGAGGGCGGACTTTCGGCGGTCCCTACATGCCCATCGCGTGGTAGCCCGAGTCGACGTAGAGCGTCGTGCCCGTGATGTTGCGTGCGTCGTCGGAAAGTAGGTAGGCGCTGGCGGCCGCGACGTCGCCGGCATCGATCGGGCGGCGCAGCGGCGCACGCTCGTTGACGATCGCCTCCATGGTCGGGAAGCCCGCGATTGAGCGTGCCGCGAGAGTCCTTACAGGGCCGGCCGAGACCGCGTTGATGCGGATGCCGCTGGTACCGAGATCCCAGGCGAGGTAGCGCATCGAGGCCTCGAGAGTTGCCTTGGCGACGCCCATGACGTTGTAGTGCGGAACGACGCGCTTGCCGCCGAGATAGGTCATGGTCACGATCGAACCGTTCGTCTCAGCCAGATGAGGCTCGGCGGCGCGGGCGATCGCCACCAGCGAGTAGGCGCTGATGTCGAGCGCCAGCCAGAAGCGCTCGCGCGGAGTGTCTGTGAAGCGGCCTTCCAGATCCTCGGCGGCGGCGAAGGCCACCGAATGCACGACGAAATCGAGCCCACCCAGCGCCGCTACGGCCTCGGCCACCGCGCGCGTGCAGTCCGCCTCTTCGCGCACGTCGCAGGATGTGATCAGCGGGCTTGAGACCGACGCGGCCAGCTCGCGCACGGTCGACTCGATGCGTTCGCCCTGGAAGGTGAAGGCCACCCGAGCCCCTTCGTCGGCGAGCCTTTTCGCGATCGCCCAGGCGATCGAGCGCTTGTTGGCCACGCCCAGAACGAGCCCGCGCTTGCCTTCGAATCTGCCAGCCATCGGCCCGAGTCTAGCGAGATGGTTCTTGAGGCGCGTGACTATACGGAGCGGTTCGCGATCGGTGGCGTGGCGTGACTTCGGTTCGGAATCGTCACAGTCGGGCGCGTTTTTGGTCGCCCTTCGGCGGTAGTTTCGAACCACCCCGCGGGCGGGTGGTTTGGTGGCGGGCGAAGAGAGAAGTGCCCCACGTATCGAATCCGCCGCGAGCGGTCGGACGCCCCGAGGCATCCGCTACGCTCCGAGCAGAGAGGATGGGAGCCGAGCGATGAAGAGCGAGCAGCGTGTGGCCGTGATCACCGGCGCCTCGAGCGGAATCGGGGCCGCGCTTACGCGCTCGCTCGCTCGACGCGACTGGCACTGCGTACTACTGGCACGGCGAGCCGACCGGCTGAGGCAAGTCGCCGCCGAGACCGGTGCCGAGATCGAAATCTGCGACGTCTCCGACGCAGAGGCCGTAAAAGAGGTGGCTGCACGCGTGCTCGAGCGCCATCCCAAGATCGGGCTACTCGTCAACAACGCCGGTATCCCCTCGCACGGATCTTTTTTGAACGCCAGCCCGGAGCGAATCGAGCAGGTGATCCGCACCAACTATCTGGGCTCGGTTTGGATCCTGCGGGCGTTTCTGCCCGGGTTGGAGCGGGGGCGCCCCTCCAGCGTCGTCAACATCGTCTCCGTCGCCGGAACGACGGTCGTTCCCGACGCCGGCCCCTACTCGGCCTCCAAGCACGCTCAGCTAGCCTTCTCGCGCGCGCTTCGCGCCGAGCTCAAGCCCCGTGGCATCTCGGTGCTGACAGTCAATCCGGGGCCGGTGGCGACCGAGGGCTTCCCGCAAACGAGGCTGATCAAGCGGCGCTCGATGCGCTGGGCAGTGCTCACGCCCGAGCGGATCGCCGAGAAGATCGTCAAGGCCATCAAACGGGGCAAAGGCGAGGTCGTCTTCCCCCGCTGGATGCGAATCGCAGGGATTTCGACCGCGCTCTTCCCGGCGACCGTCACGCGAGTGATAGCCAGGGGCGACCCCGGACGCGAGATC
>DATCCQ010000046.1:0-6186 GCA_036511185.1 Gaiellaceae bacterium | reverse complement strand
GATGGCGCCAGACGACCTCCTCGAAGACCTCGCGCACGTCGGCGGACTGGCCCAGCGCCCCCAGCACTGCGCCTACGGTGTCCGGCCCGATCTCTTGACCGTCCTCGACCAGCCCGACGATCTCTTCGACGACGCTGCGCGCCTGCTCGACCTCCTCTTTGGCGCCCTCGAGCGTAAGCCGGTTACCGCGCAGCCTGATCGTGCAACCGAGCCGTTCGCGCAGAGCTTCGAGCACGCTGTCGGAGACGCCGGCCAGCTCGGCCGCGGCTTCGTTGGAGATAGTCAGAACATCCTGCATACGGGAGTCAGTGTAGGCGCTCGACCAGGCGCCCGTTCCTTGCCGAGGGCAGCTCGCTTGTCACCAAACGCCGCGTCCTAGCGCCGGGCTCCGGCTAGGCCAGCGCTTCGCGCACCAACTGCGAGACGACCGAGCCGTCGGCGCGGCCCGAGACCTGCGGCATGACGTCGGCCATGACTCGCCCCAGATCGCGCATGTTCGTCGCACCGACCCCGGCAACGGCGTTGTCGACGATCTCCTCCAGCTCCTCCTGGGAGAGCGGCGGCGGCATGAACTCCTCCAGCACCTTCAGCTCCGCCTCCTCGCGCGCGGCTCGCTCGGGGCGATCACCGGCCCGGAAAGCCTCGGCGGCCTCGACCCTTCGCTTGCGCTCGCGCTGCAGCACCTGCAGCTCCTCATCGCTCGAGAGCGGACGAAGCAGCGTCTTCTCGGCGGAACGCAGCGCGGCGAGGATCAGGCGAAGCGTGTCCCTGCGAAGCTCGTCCTGGGCGCGGATGGCATCGGTGAGCTGATGCTCGATTCGCTGGATCACCTCAGTCCTCCCCCTCGGCTTCGGCAAGCGCCAGCGCCGGCAGCCGGCCGCCCAGATCGCGCCCGCCGAGCAGGTGCCAGTGCAGATGGAAGACGGTCTGGCCGGCGCTCGACCCGACAGTACAGAGCACGCGGTAATCCTCGAGGCTGAGCGCTCGCGCCGTATCGGCAATGAATACGAGCATCCGCAGCGCCTCCTCGGGCGGGAGTTCGCCGATCTGGCGGAAGGTGTCGATATGCCGCTCGGGCACGATCAGGATGTGCACCTCGGCCTTGGGATTGATGTCTTCGAAAGCGACGAAGCCGTCGGCCTGGCGGATGTGCGAGCCGCTTCGGACGAGCTCGCAGAAAAGACAGTCGTTCGGGCTCATGATCCTTCCACTCTTCCGATTATCCCTTGCTCCGTCGCTTTTTCTGCCTCTGCCTGCACGATCTCGCCGACGGGGCCGTCGACGAGCCACGGCGTGTAGTCACTCGCGTACCCGCGTCCCGGTCGATCGACCAAAACGCTTCCTGCCATACCGATTTTGCCACGCCAGCGGCCCAAACAGGCGTTTTTCGAATATTCACGTAGGCGGGCGGCGCGTTCCTTCTTCACTCCGGCGGGCACATCGTCGGCTCCCTCGGTCGCCGTTCCCGGGCGCGGCGAGTAGGGAAAGACGTGCACTTTCGTCAGTCCCGCTCGCTCGACCAGGTCGAGTGTGCGCTGGAAGGCTTGCTCGTCCTCGCCGGGAAAGCCGACGATCACGTCGCTGGTGAGATTGAAATCGCCGAGCCCTTCGAGCCGGCGCAGGAAGGTCGTGCCGTCGTAGTGGCGCTTCATCGCCTTCAAGACTCCGTCGTCGCCGGATTGCAGCGGGATGTGTAGATGGTGGCAGGCCGTGGGCGTCTCGCGAATCGCTGCGATCAGCTCCGGGCCGACGTGATTGATCTCGATCGAGGAGAGACGCAGGCGCTCCAGGCCGGGCATCGTCCCCGCCGCGCGCACCAGATCGGCGAGCGAGATACCGGCGCCGCTGTCGTGAAAGCAACCGAGATTGATGCCGGAGAGAACAACCTCCTTGTGGCCCTGACGGACACGGCGGCGCACTTCGACCAGCACCTCTTCGGACGACTTCGAGCGACCGGGCCCGCGCACCAGCGGCACGACGCAGTAGCTGCAGCGAAAGGAGCAGCCGTCCTGAATCTGGACAAAAGCGCGCACCCGCTTGGGATGAACGCTGGCAGCTTCACCGGCGTGACCGACCAGCCCGATCAGGCGCTCGGGCGCCTGCGCGCTTTCCCCAGCCAGGACGGTCACGTTCTCGGGCAGGCCCGCGAAGGCTCCCTCGAGGTTGGCAGCGCAACCGGTGACGTATACGCGCTTATGCGTACGCGCCGCCTTCGCCGCCGCCTGGCGCGACTTCCCGAGCGCTTCGCGCGTGACGCAACAGCTGTTGACGAGCGCGATCTCGGCCTCGCCCGCGCGCGCCTCCTGATGCCCATCGGCGAGCAGGTGCTCCCTGAGCGCATCGGCGTCGCTGTAGGAGACCTTGCAGCCGAGAAAGCGAACCGAGAAGGTGGTCATCGTCCAGATCCTATGCCGAAGCCTCGCGTCCCTACGCCCAGGGCAGCTCGTCCCAATCGGGCGGGCGCTCGGCCCGAAACGGCGCGATGTTCTCATAGGCCTCGGGCGGAGAGCTGGTACCGACCTCAACGCCGGCGCTGTTGCGACGGGCGAGCCCGGAAACGGGATAGAAGACCTCTCCGCCGGGATCGCGCGTTCCCACCATCAGGATCACGCAGGGCCCGCTTCCAGCGCCTACGAAGACGTGTGCAATGCCGCCCGGGCAGTGCACGAAATCCCAGGCTCCGAGCGTTCGCTCCTGCCCCTCGACTATGAGCAGGCACTTGCCCGCCAGGACGAGGAAGTCCTCCTGGTTCGACTCGCGGTGATACATCGCGTTGGGTTGCCCCGGCCTGAGCACGTTCAGGTTGATCCCGAACTCCGGGAAAGGCCTGTCCGTGTTCTCGAAACGACAGCCGGCTCCGAGCTGATCGCTGGTCGCCCAAGCAGTGTCGCGGACGTTGACGACGAACCAGCCTTCGTTACTCGGTAGAAGGCCCGAAGGCGTCTCCTCGAGCGGCGCTTCCTCGATCATTCCCCACCCCTCTCCGGGCGCGCCACGACGGCCGCCCAATCGCCCTGCTCCTGCCTGCTCACCACCGAATACCCGCTTAGGCGCAGATCATCCGAGGCGATGAAGCCCGAGGCAACGAGCATCTTGCAGCGGAGCCTGGGCGGCAACTCCTCCAGGGCCTGAAGGCTGATGTTGCAGGCGACCACGTCGACTGCCGGTAGCGTCGCGGCGAGGACGTCGGCGAGCCGCACATCCAGCCGGGCGCCGTTTGCCACGGCGTTCGTCAGGGTCGCTTCAATCGCCTCGGGATCGTTGTCGAGCGCGACAACGGGCGAGAAGCCGAGTTTGACGGCAGCGATCGCCAGTACGCCCGAGCCGCAACCGAGATCGAGCAGGCTTGCCGATTCCACCTCCTGTAAGAGCTCGAGACAGAGGCGAGTTGTCGGATGGGCGCCGGTGCCAAAAGCGCCGCCGGGATCGATCACCACCGGCAGAAGCCCCTGCGGAGACTCCTCCCAGGGCGGGCCGACCCACAGCTTCCCAATCTCGACCGGGCGGTGGAAGGCACGCCAGTTGTCCTCCCACCCGGGCTCCACCGGCTCAGAGGTGACATCGGCGAAGCTCGCGCGCAGGGCTTCCTCGACCTCCGGACCGCCGTAAACGGCCAGCTCGAGCATCCCGGGCAGATCACGTTCCTCGAAGCCGTGCGCGGCGAACTCGAGCAGCTCCGCACGCGCCTCCTCGGCCCGCTCGAGCGGGACACGAACGGCGATGCGCAGTAGCTCGGTCAGTGAAAGAGTCCCTTCAGGAGAGCCCGTTTCAATTGACGACCCGCCGACTGGGTGTGATCGGTGGATGCGATGCTAGGACGCAGCGTCGCGTTCGTAGCCAGCGGCTACGGGCGCGACCGAGGACGCGGCTCGGAGAGCCGACGCAGCGCGCCGCCGAGCGCGGCCAGGCGGTGGAGTACTTCATTTGAAACGAGCTCTCAATCGCTTGAACAGGCTCTCGTCTTGCTCGTAGGTGGCAGCGCTGGTGCTACTTTCGAACTGCTCCAGCAGCTTGCGCTGCCCCTCGTCAAGCCGACGCGGAACGAGCACGCTCAGCAGCAGGCGCAGGTCGCCGTGGCCGAAGCCCTGTAGGCGCGGCATGCCCTTGCCCTTAAGAGTCAGCACGGTGTCCGGCTGGGCGCCCGGCTCGATCGTCACCTCGGCCTCACCGTCGAGCGTCGGTACGGTCGTCTTACCGCCGAGTGCGGCCTGGGTCATCGTCAGTTCCAGCGTCGAGACGAGGTCGTCGCCTTCGCGCACGAAGCGCCCGTCGTGGCGTACGCGCACCATCACGTAGACGTCGCCGGCGTGGCCGCCGCGGGCGCCGGCGTGCCCCTCGCCGGAGATGCGGATGGGCTGGCGATCGTGGATGCCGGCGGGGATCTCGACCTCCAGCGTGCGCTCTTCGACCTCGCGCCCGGAGCCGCTGCAATTCTCGCAGGGGTGCTCGATCACCTTGCCCGCGCCGCCGCAGGTGGGGCAGGTCTGAGTGCGCATGACCTGGCCGAAGAGGCTCTGTGAAACCTGTTGGAACATCCCCTGGCCCTTGCAGGTGGGGCAGGTCACGGGCTCGCTGCCGGGCTCCATGCCGGAGCCTTCACAAACTTGGCAGACCAGCTCGGCCTCGAAGACGACGTCACGCTTGACGCCCTTTGCCGCGTCGATCAGCTCGATCTCAACTTCGGCGGCGATGTCCGCGCCGCGCTGCCTTGCGCGGGGCTGCGCCGCTGCTCCGAACATCTCATCGCCGAAGAAGGCTGAGAAGAGGTCGGAGAGACTGCCAAAATCGACGCCGGTCGGCTGGTAGCCGCCGCTACGCAAGCCGGCGTGCCCGAAGCGATCGTAAAGCTCGCGCGTCTCGGGCTTGGACAGCACCTCGTAGGCCTCGACCAACAGCTTGAAGCGCTCTTCGGCTTCGGGGTGGTCGGAGACGTCGGGGTGCAGCTCGCGCGCCTGCGCACGAAAAGCCTTCTTGATCTCGGCCTCACTGGCGCCGCGGCGGACGTTGAGCAGCTCGTAGTAGTCGCGTTCGGTGGTGGACATCTACTTCAAGGTTAGTCGGGCGCACTCGAGCCAAGACGGTAGGGCCGGCAATCTCGGGCGGGCATAGGCCGTTCGGGCGCCCTTAGGGGGAACCCCAACGCGAACGCTATCGAGAAGGATCGCACCTGTCTGTGCCGATTCCGTCACAACAAGATGCCGGCGGGCGGAGGGATTATTCCTCGTAGACGTCTTCAACGAAGCGGGATAGCTCGAGCGCGGCGGCCCTGACGGCGCCGATCGCCTTCTCGTAATCCATCCGCATCGGGCCGAGCAGGGAGACGGTTCCGAGCGAGCGGTGCGCCAGGCCGTAGCGGGCACCGACCAGCGAGACGCCGCTCAGGGCCGGGTTGTCTAGCTCCTCGCCGACGCGCACATAGGGCCGACTCTGCTCGATCGAGGCGCGCAGCAGCTCGAGCGTGGCGGCCCGGCGCTCCAGTACCGAGAGCAGGCTGCGACAGGCGTCTAGCTCGCTTCCGCGGACGGCGTCGAGCAGGGTCGCCGCGCCGCCGACGAAGACACGCTCGTCGCCGCGACCGAGCTGCTCCTCCAGAGCGGGGCGCAGGGCTGAGAGGAAGTCGCGCTCGCTCGCGCTCAGCGCGGGGTCACCGAGCGCCTGGCGCAGCAGGCGCGGCCCGAGTGTGCGCCCCTCGAGGCGCTCATTCAGGTACTCACGAGCCCAGCTGACCAACCCCGAATCGACGGGCAGCTCGAAGGCGCAGACGCGCTTCGAGACCTCGCCCGTCGAGGTGATCAGCACGATCAGCACGACGCGCGGCTGCAGCAGCAGCACCTCGACATGGCGCACGGCGGTCGTCTCGAGCGACGGCGCTGAGGCCAGCGCCAGCAGGTGCGTCATCCCAGCCAACATCTCGGTCGTCACCTCGAGCGCCTCTTCGACCTCGTTCTGCGTGACACTCAGATCAAGCGCCAGCGACTCGGAGCTCGGCCCCCGCTCGGAGAGAAGCGAGTCGACGTAGTAGCGGTAGCCGCCGTCGGTGGGAATGCGCCCGGCAGAGGTGTGCGGATGGGTCAGCAGCCCGCGCTCTTCCAGCTCCGCCAGCTCATAGCGCACGGTAGATGAGGAGATGGAAATTCCGGAGCTCTCGACCAGGTGCCTGGAGCCGACCGGCTGGCCGCTGGTCAC
>DATCCQ010000045.1:0-4425 GCA_036511185.1 Gaiellaceae bacterium | reverse complement strand
GGCGCCGGTCAGAAGCATCGCCCGCAGACCGCCCCGCACGAAAAATCGATGGAAGCGCGCCATCAAAAACTCTTTTCGGGCGTTTGGCCGCGGCTAAGTGTCCCGATATTGGGGCATCTTGCTCCCCCATAAGAGGAGTCTTTCTCAGGAAAACGGCCGAAAACCGGGCGCGCTACGAAAAAACCGTTCCGGTGGGAATGCGCGCCGGCCGCCTTCGCCAACCCCTGCGACAGCCGTAAACGAGTACCTGAGCCGCATAGCTAGGATCGGTGACGGCTTCTTCGTAGCCCGCCATCGGCGGTCGTGAAACGGGCCTCAGGTCTCGCCGGCGCTGACGCCGGGAGCGCCCACGGCACGACCCTCGTAGACGGTTCCGTCCTCTAAAACAAGAGCTGCTTTCCGCATAGGAGTTTGCATGATACGCGAGAAACTGCATAATACGCGGATGATCTCGACTGCCATCATCGGTACAGCCGGATACACGGGCCAGGAGACGCTCGATCGCGTTCTCTCTCACCCCGAGCTCGAGCTTGTCGCGCTCGGCTCCAACACGTTTGCCGGAAAACCGGCGAGCGTGCTCGACCCGCGCATCGCGGGCAGCTCAATCAGCGAGCTCCAGCTGGTCACGAACGAGCAGGCTCTTGCGAGCGGCGCCGAGCTGATCTTCCTCTGCATGGAAAACGAGCGGGCGGCCGCGGTCGAGCCCCCCGACGGCGCCGTGGTCGTCGATCTCTCCGGCGCGCACCGGCTCAAAGACGCCGCCGCCTACGAGCGCTGGTACGGCTTCACTCATCCCAAGCCCGAAGCTCTCAAGGATTGGTGCTTCGCGCTTCCCGAGCTGGCGCCGCCGACGGGCAAGCTCATCGCCAGCCCCGGCTGCTACGTGACCGCCACCCTGCTCTCGCTGGCGCCGCTCAAGGATGACCTCGACCCGAAGACGGTTGTCGTCGACGGCAAATCCGGCACGACCGGTGCGGGCCGGAGCCCTAGCGCCGCGCTGCACGCCGGCGCCGTGCTCGAGACCGTCCTGCCCTACAAGATCGGCGTCCATCAACACGTGCCCGAGATGGCTCAGTTCCTGGGTTTCACGCCCACCTTCGTGCCTCACCTGCTGCCGATACGGCGCGGCATTGTCGCGACCTCGTATCTGCGCGGCATCGACGCCGCGGCGGCGCGGGCTAAGCTCGAGAGCGCCTACGCCTCCGCACCACTCGTGAACGTGCTGCCAGAGGGCGTCGTCCCCAACCTGCGCCGGATGCAGGAGACCGACTGCGTCGAGATCAACGCCTTCGCCGATACAGCGACGGCCGCCACGATCGTCGTCTGCGCGCTCGACAACCTCGGCAAGGGCGCCGCGGGGCAGGCGGTGCAGAACGCCAACCTGGCGCTCGGGCTCGAGCAGACGACCGGACTTCGGATCGGGATTCTGAGCGCATGAGCGTGACGGCCGCCAAGGGGTTTCTGGCCTGCGGCGTTCGCTCCGGAATGAAGACGGAGGGGCTCGATCTGGCGCTCGTCCGTTCGCTGAAGCCGGCGGTCGGCGCCGCCATGTTCACGCAGAACCGGGTGCAGGCCGCGCCGGTCACCGTCTCGCGCCGGCATCTCGAGCAAGCGCAACCGCAGGCGATCGTCCTCAACTCCGGCTGTGCCAATGCCGCCACCGGCGAGTGCGGCGAGCTGGACGCCCTGGCCACCGCCGCCGAGGCAGCCCGGCTGCTGGAGCTCTCGAGCGAGCAGATCCTGCTTTGCTCGACCGGCGTGATCGGAGTCAGGCTCCCGCTCGACAAGCTCGTTGCGGGGCTCGCTCTCGCAGCGCCGGCGCTCTCCGAGGCGGGCGGCGACGATGCGGCGCGGGCGATCATGACCACCGATACGCGGCCCAAGCAGGCGGTCGCCACTGGTACCGGCTTCAGCGTCGGCGGCATGGCCAAGGGCGCGGCGATGATCCATCCCCAGCTGGCGACGATGCTCGCCGTGATCACGACCGATTACCCGCTCGGGCCGGGCGAGCCCGAGAAGTTCTTGCGCCCCGCCGTCGAGCACAGCTTCAATCGCATCTCGGTCGACGGCGACTGCTCGACCAACGACACGGTGATCCTGCTGGCGAACGGCGCCGCCGAAGTCTCGCGCAGCGAAGCGACCGATCGGGCGTTCGAAGAGCTACTGGGGCAGGTCTGCCACGATCTGGCAGAGCAGATCGTCAAGGACGCCGAGGGGGCCACCGTACTGGTTGAGGTGAACGTGCGTGGCGCCGTCGACGAAGGCCAGGCGGTGGCGATCGCGGCCCGCATCGCCTCCTCTCCGCTCGTCAAGACGGCGGTGTTCG
Source organism: Gaiellaceae bacterium (assembly GCA_036511185.1). Classification (GTDB taxonomy): domain Bacteria; phylum Actinomycetota; class Thermoleophilia; order Gaiellales; family Gaiellaceae; genus Fen-549. The sequence goes on along the minus strand of DATCCQ010000045.1, from coordinate 2,099 downwards.
GCCACGATCCGAACTGGGGCCGGGTGATGATGGCCGCCGGCTCGGCAGCCTGGAACGGCGACTACGCCGAGCTCGATCCCGGCAAGGTGACGCTGGCCTTCAACGGCACGCAAGTGCTGGTCGACGGCGCTCACATCGAGGTCACACCGCCCATGGAAGGCGTGAGTTGTGTGATCGATCTCGACCTCGGCCTGGGCGAAGGCGAGGCCAGCTATCTAGCTTCCGACCTCTCCTACGAGTACGTGCGGCTAAACGCGGAGTACACGACGTGAGTCGGGTGGTCGTAAAGCTGGGCGGCGCCGTTGCCCACGATGCGATCTCCTATCCGCTCGCACTCGCCGACCACGGGCACGAGGTCTGCATCGTGCACGGCGCGGGGCCGCAGATCTCACTCGAGATGGCGCGGCGTGGAATCGAGGTTTCCTTTGTCCACGGCCGGCGCGTGACGACGCCCGAGGCGCTGGAGGTCGTGCGCGAAGCGCTGGCGCAGGTGAATGCCGAGTTGGTGGCAGCCGTCGGTAAGCGCGGCGTCGGCTTGATGGGCGACGAGATCGGGCTGGAGGCCGAGCAGGTGCTTGAGCTGGGCCTGGTCGGAGATCCGCTCCCCAGCTCTCCGGCGCTGGTGATCGAAGCGCTCGAAGCCGGGCGTATTCCGGTGATCGCTCCGCTAGCGCGCGGGCCTCTCAACGTCAACGCCGACGAGGCCGCCGCGATGCTCGCCGTCGGCATCGAGGCCGAGCGCGTCCATTTCGTCACCGACGTTCCGGGACTGCTGTCAGGCGACGAGGTCGTCGCCTCGATCCACGCTCACGAAGCCGAGCAGCTGCTCTCCAGCGGCAAGCTGAAAGGCGGAATCATCCCTAAGCTCCGCGCCGCGGTGCACGCCGCCCGCCAGGGCGTCATCGCCGAGATCGGCGAGACGGCGGTGCTGGCATGAGCAAGCTGCTCGAAACGAACCTGCTGCCGACCTACGCCCGCGCGCCCGTCACCTTCGTCGAGGGCGACGGCTGCTGGCTCACCGACGACAACGGCGAGCGCTACCTCGACTTCGCCAGCGGCATTGCCGTGATCGGGCTAGGGCATCGCCACCCGGCTTCAACCCGCGCCGCTCACGAGCAGCTTGACCGGCTTTGGCACGCCTCCAATCTCTACTGGACGATCCCCATGACGGAGCTGGCAAAGAAGCTCTCTGAGCGCTTCGGTGGCGCGCAGGCTTTCTTCTGCAACTCGGGCACCGAGGCGGTCGAGGCAGCGATCAAGTACGCGCGCAAGGCAACCGGGAAGGTGGGCGTTGTTGCGCTCGAAAAATCCTTCCACGGCCGCACGATGGGAAGCCTGTCGGTCACGGGAATGCCGGCCAAGCGCGAGCCTTTCGAGCCCCTACTCGGTCAGGTCTCCTTTGCCTTCCTAAACAACCCACTTTCGCTCCGCGCCGCCGCACTCGCCGACACGGGGCTGATCATCATGGAAACAGTTCAGGGCCAGGGCGGCGTGCGCTTGATCGATCTCGAGTTCGCACAGGCGGCGCGCGCGCTCGCCGACGAGCTCGGCGCGCTTCTCTGTTTCGACGAGGTGCAGACCGGCATCGGCAGGACGGGATCCTTTTTCGGCTACGAGAGACTGGGCGTACGGCCCGATATGGTCACGCTTGCCAAGGGCCTGGCCAACGGGCTACCGATCGGCGCCCTGTTGGTGGCCGACGGCGCCGCCCGCGGTTTCGAGCCCGGCGAGCACGGCTCGACCTTCGGCGGCAACCCGGTCGCCTGCGCCGCCGCCTGTGCCGTTCTTGACGCGATCGACGAGGAGCTACTGGCCAACGTCCGCGAGATGGGCGAGCGCCTGGCCTCGGGGCTGCGCGAGCTTCCCGGCGTCTCGGAGGTACGCGGCGCCGGACTTCTAATCGCAGCCGATGTCGAGGGCAGTGCCTCCGAGATCGCGGCGAAGGCGCTTGAGCACCGCTTGCTCATCACCACTTGCGGCCCTAAGTCGATCCGGCTGACGCCCCCTCTCACCGTCTCGGCGGGACTAGTCGACGGAGCCCTGGCAACTCTTCGGGAGGTACTGGCATGAAAAAGAGCGATCGCCACGCGGTGATCCTG
>DATCCQ010000044.1:0-2087 GCA_036511185.1 Gaiellaceae bacterium | reverse complement strand
GAGGCGGTCGAGGCGTGGATGCCGGGGGCCGCACGAGCCGCGAAGCGCACTGGTAGTGCGGTGAGTGGATCGGGCGGTTCCTGGCGCCGCGAATCGGCCGCATCGGTTGTGCGGGCCTGCCGGGATAGGCCCTAAACAGGTGGTCTGAGCGCCGCGAACTGGTCGGTGACTTCGAGCGCGTGCGAGCGGAAACGGAAGAGCGCCGCCGGGCGGCCGCCGCTGGGCCCCGAGGCGCGTCTCTCTCCGGTCGACTCGAGCAGCTCGCGCCGCAGCAGCACTCGCTGCAGGTTCGTCGCCGAGACTTCGTGCCCGAGCGCGGCTGCGTAGAGGTCGCGCAGCTGGGAGATGGAGAAGGAGTGGGGCGCGAGCGCGAAGCCGATGTTCGTATACGAGAGCTTGGCTTGGAGTCTCTCTCTGGCGGCGAGGATGATGGCTCCGTGATCGAAAGCCGCCTCGGGTAGCGCGTCGACCGGGTGCCAGCCGGTGTCGCCCGGAAGCTTAGGGTCGAGGTCACTCGGCACGAGCCCGAGGTATACGGTCGCGACCTGCCATTCGACTGGGTGGCGGGCGGGATCGCTGGTTGTCACGAGCTGCTCGATGTGAGAGAGCTCGCGCACGTCGACCTTCTCGGCCAGGTGGCGGCGGATCGAGTCCTCGAGGGTCTCGCCGCTGTTCAGATAGCCACCGGGGAGGGCGAAGGCGCCGGCGAACGGTGCTTGCGCCCGCTGCCAGAGGAGCACCTGCAGACGGCCGTCCCGCACCTGTAGTACGACGGCGAGTACGACGTGGGTGGGCTGCTCGTGCATGGGCGTTCCTGTCTGAAGGGCGAAAACCTGGTAGACTCCCAAAGAGGTTTTCTACTTACAGTCGATAACTTAGCGGACCAGTGAGCGAATGACCAAACGGACAGCTAGAGAGAGCGACAAGAACCGGGTTGATCTGCTCATTGTCGGATCGGGTATCGCCGGACTCGTCACCGCTCTGACGGCGGCCGAGCGGGGCGCCGACGTGATGGTCGTCTCCAAGGGGACTCTCTCTTCGTCGGCTTCGTATCACGCGCAAGGCGGCATCGCGGCAGCTTGCGGCGAGGACGACAGCCCCGAACTGCATGCGGCCGACACGATTACCGCCGGTCGCGGGCTCTGTCGGGCGAGTGCGGTTGAGACGCTGGTCGAAGAGGCCCCCGCTCGCATCGACGATCTGCGTGCCTGGGGCGTTCGCTTTGGTTCGGAACCGGGTCTCGAGGGCGGGCACTCACGCGCGCGCGTGTTCCAATCGCGAGGAGCTGAGACCGGGCGGGAGATCGAAACGGCGCTTGCCCGCCAGGTGCGTGCAGATAGCCGGATCCACGTTGTCGAGAACGAGCGCGTACTTGGGCTCTGGCGCGAGCGAGGACGCTGCGCCGGCGTCGTCGCGGAGAGTGGGCAGATCTCTTCGCCGGCCACACTGCTGGCGACCGGTGGCGCCGGAGCGCTCTGGTCGCGCACCACTAACCCGCGTGGAGCGCTCGGCGAGGGCATCGCCATGGCCTATCGGGCCGGTGCTGCAATCGCCGACCTCGAGTTCGTGCAGTTCCACCCAACCGCCTTGTCGGCCACCGGCATGTTGCTGAGTGAGGCTCTTCGTGGCGCCGGCGCGCTGCTACTAAACACGAGCGGTGAGCGCTTCACCGACGAATTGGCGCCTCGTGACGTTGTGGCTCGGGCGATCGCCGCGCGAGGCAGCGCCTTGCTCGATCTCCGACCGATCGACCGGGGCCGTTTCCCGGCTTTGATCGAACGCATCCGTGAGGCCGGCTTCGATCCTGCCATCGAGCCGGTGCCCGTCGCTCCTGCGGCGCATTACACGCTCGGCGGAATCGCCACCGATCTCGATGGTCGCAGCACGCTGCCGGGCTTGTACGCGGCCGGGGAGTGCGCCTGCACGGGCGTTCACGGCGCGAACAGGCTGGCCTCGAACTCGCTGCTCGAATGCGTCGTCTTTGGCCGGCGCGCGGCACTCGCGGCGCTGGCGGATGCGCCGCTCGGCTTCGAGCCCGAACCAGCCGAAGCGCTAACCGCGGAGGTCGATCGGGTTGACCGAAAGCT
>DATCCQ010000043.1:0-3568 GCA_036511185.1 Gaiellaceae bacterium | reverse complement strand
GAGCGGCGCGGTCGGACGGTCGTCTACGCGCTCCATGACTCGCACGTTGCCGACTTCCTGGATCAGGCGCTGTACCACATCGAGCACGTCCGTCTTGGCCGCGCGGAGCCGATCGAGGAAGCTTCCTGACGCCTTCTCGGCATCAGCGCGACCACAGCGACGTTCGCGGCCATTCGCACGGTCTCGTCGATCGCCCGATCGTCCGCTCGCACGCGGGTCTCCGAGCGGTCGCGATCAGCCTTGCCATCCTCGCGATCACGGCGGCGGCGCAAGTCGGAGTGTTTTTCATCTCGCACTCGGTCGCGCTCCTTGCCGACCTGATTCACAACTCTGGCGACGCCCTGACGGCGGTTCCGGTCGGGATCGCCTTCTTCCTACGCTCGTTCCGGGCCGAGAAGCTGGCCGGGCTTGCGGTCGTGCTCGCGATCTTCGCCAGCGCCTGCGTCGCCCTCTACGAGACGATCATGCGCTTCATCCACCCGCAGCACCTAACGCATCTCTGGATACTCGGAGCGGCCGGCGCGATCGGCTTTCTCGGCAACGAGCTTGCCGCCCGGGTGCGGCTGCGAGCCGGCGAGCGGCTGCGGAGCCCGGCACTGGTCGCGGACGGTAACCACGCCCGCATCGACGGCTACGTCTCGCTTGGCGTCGTAGCGACCGCAATCGCCGTCGGGCTCGGCGCGGGGATCGCCGACCCGATCATCGGCCTCGTAATCACGCTCGTAATTTTGAAAATCACCTGGAACTCGTGGCGTCTCGTCGCAACCACCGAGCCAGGCGATGCCGCGGAGGCGCGCGAGAGCTAGCCGGGCGAGACACCTGTCGTTTCGGTTAGAAGTCGCGCCTCCCGGGAAACGCATTCTTACGATTCTGAATAGTGGCTCCCTTGAGACGACGGCGATAACCACATGATCGAACTGAGAGCGCACGAAGCGCGACGATTCCGTACGCGACCGAGCAAAGGGTGTGAACGATGATGCATGGCTTCGACCACGACGCTGGCGGTTGGTGGATTTTCATGATGGCGTTCATGGCGATCTTCTGGATCAGCGTGATCGCCGTGATTGCCTGGGTGCTTACGAGACTCATCCCGGAGCGACGAGAGTCGAGCCAGTCGCATGAGCGGGCCGAGGCAATCCTCGACCGGCGCCTCGCTACAGGAGAGATTGACGTCAAGACTTACGACGAGCTGCGCGCGAAACTCCGCAGTTCCGCCAAGAAGTCCTGAGAGCCCTCGCGCCCTGTTGTATAGGCCTGTGCGATGAGCGACGCCTGAGGAGCGATGACGGATGAGTGATACGCGCGAGAGCCCGATCTACCTCGACCACAACGCGACGACCCCCATCCATCCCGAGGTGCTCGAGGCGATGCTGCCGTACCTTAGGGAGGAGTTCGGTAACCCCTCGAGCGCTCACCCCTACGGACGACGCGCCCACGATGCGATCGAACACGCGCGCTCCGAAGTCGCAGCTCTTATCGGCTCTTTGCCCGAGGAGGTGATCTTCACCTCGGGCGGAACGGAGGCGAACAACCTCGCCCTCCGTGGTGTCCTCGAAGCCGTGGAGAGCCGGAGACACCTGGTGACCTCGGTCGTCGAGCATCCGGCGATCGATACGCCCTGCGCCTGGCTTGAACGCAGTGGGTTCGAGGTTGATCGGATCCCGGTCGATCCGACGGGACGCGTGCTGCTCGATGAGCTTCAGGCCAAACTTCGGAGCGACACCGCCATCGTGACCGTCATGCTCGCGAACAACGAGACCGGCACCATCATGCCGATCGCGGATATCGCCGCGGCGGCGCATGACCAGGGAGCCCTCGTTCACACCGACGCCGCTCAGGCGGTCGGAAAAATCCCCGTTCAAGTCGACGAGCTCGGCGTCGACCTTCTCTCCGTCGCCGGGCACAAGCTGTACGCGCCGAAGGGCGTCGGAGCGCTCTACGTGCGACGGGGAACCCCAATCCGGCCGCTGCTCCTCGGCGCCGGTCACGAGCGCGGTCTGCGGCCGGGCACGGAGAACGTCGCCTCGATCGTCGGGCTTGGCCGCGCCTGTGCACTCGCGCTCGGGGATCTGGAGGAGGAAGCACGGCGCGTGCGAGCTCTCCGCGACGATCTCTGGGTACGTCTGCAAGCGGGAGTCCGTGGCATCCAGCTCAACGGGCATCCAAGCGAACGGCTACCAAACACGCTAAATGTCTCGCTCCCAGGAGTCTGGGGCAACGCGATTCTGGCTGGCGCGCCCGAAATCGCTGCCTCGACCGGCTCAGCCTGCCACGAGGGGGGCGAGAGACCCTCGGATGTGCTCGTTGCGATGGGAATCGATCCGGGGAGAGCTCTGGGTGCTGTGCGGCTTTCTCTTGGTCGAGGGACGACAAGAGAGCACGTCGAGAACGCTGCCAAGGCGCTCGTCCGAGCCTGGAGTGCCTCGACCGAGAGCAAAGCTCAAACGTGAGCGCCGCCTCTGCGGGACTACCTTCGCGATCGGTGGAACGGGCAAAGCTCGAACGTCGCGCGCGGCTGCTCGCCTGGGGCGGCAACGCCTGGCATCTGATCGAGTTCGGAGTCGCACTCGGCGCCGGGCTCGCCGCCGGCTCGGTCGCCTTGATCGGCTTCGGGGTCGACAGCCTGATCGAAGTGCTTGCCGCGTTCGTCATCGTCTGGCTCTTCTCGGGCGGGCGTGGCTCATCCGAGCGAGCCGAGAGATCTGCACAGCGGCTGATCGCCGCGACCTACTTCATCCTGGTCGCCTATATCGGGATCGAGTCGATCCGCGATCTGATCGGCGGCCACCGGCCTGCAACAAGCTGGGTAGGAATCGGCCTCGCCGCCTTCACCGCGCCGACGATGCCGTTGCTTGCGACAACGAAACGGCGGCTGGGACGCAAGCTGAACTCGAGAGCGACCGTGCACGAAGCTCAACAGAATCAGATCTGCGCCTATCTGTCGGTGGCTCTTCTCGTCGGACTGCTACTGAACGCGCTCGCCGGCTGGTGGTGGGCCGATCCCGCCGCCGCGCTCGTGATCGGCGCCGTCGCCCTCAACGAGGGGATCGAGAGTTGGCGCGGCGAGACGAAGAGCGATGACTGCTGCTAGCTGCCGAATGAACTCTGAGGTTGCGCTCTGGGGTTTGGACGTCGCACTTTAGTTGTTGTGGATTACCCCGTAAAACCGCGGTTTGGAACTAAACGGAGCACGTTCAAACCCTCGAGCCCAGGTTGAGCTTTCTCGGTTAGGGGCGCTCCACGACGAGTTGCTCCGAAAAGCCCAGGCAAGTCCCCGTGAGCCGAGGCGTGTTCCGGCAAAGGTAAGCCCGGTGCTCGAGAGCGTGGCGCTGGCGCTGGAGCAAGCCGGGGAGCCGATGCGGGCGCGCGAGATCTACGCGGCGGCTTGCGAGCTCGCCGGTGAGCCACTGCTCTGGAAATCTGTGAAGGCAGCGCTCTCGGCAAACCTGACGGGTGAGCATCCGCGCTTCCAAAGGGTGCGCCACGGCGTCTACCAAAAGGCCTGGGGCGCAAGCGGCCGCCGCCCTCGATGAGCATAGAATTCGAGTATCAAGCACAACGCCCACCG
>DATCCQ010000042.1:0-19085 GCA_036511185.1 Gaiellaceae bacterium | reverse complement strand
CCGGACTACCGGCGAATAGCCGCTTCACGGTCATCGAGTTCGAGCCCTTGAAGGTGCCCTTCTTCTTGACGGTTCTGATCGTCGCCCACTTTGAGGTGTTCGCCCGAGAGAGCTTGTAGGAGAAGCTCCGGCACGGCTTCGAGAACTTGTAGATCAACTTCACGGAGCCGGCCTGAGCGGGACGGAAGCTCCTCTTTGTCAGGTGGGCGGAGATCCTGGCGCCGGAGCCGGCGGCTGGGCCCTTGCTCGGAGCGGCACCGGCGAGAGACGCGATCGGCGCCGCGACGGCGATGATGAGCAGGCCCGCGACTGGCAGCGGCAAGCTCGAGCGAGAGCCGGTCCGTAGCATTTGTCACCGATCTTACGCCGGTCGTGGTAGAGGGGATAGTACGTCCCCGCCGCCCGTCAGTAACGGCGCGGCTAGAGCGGCAACTGGCTCGCCGCGTGCCTGGCCAAATCGATCAGCGGCTGAGTGGCGAAGAACGATCCGACTGTTACGACGATCGCTACGAAAACGGCGGTCGAGAGCATGCGATCGAGTAGCGGCTGCCCCTTTTTCGTTGCCACCTTCTCATCCGAGGCGGGGCGCATGTAAATGGCGCGAACGACCGCCAAGTAGTAGCCGAGACTGACCACCGTCGCTACCGCGCCGACGATCAGTAGCCAGGTCCAACCGGCCCGATAGGCGGCCGCGAAGACGTAGACCTTGCCCACGAAGCCACCCGTTAGTGGGAAACCGGCGAAGGAGAGCATGAAGATCCAGAGCGCGATCCCGGAGAGCGGCCGCCGCCAGCCGAAGCCGGCCAGGTTGTCGAGCGACGCGGGCTCGCCTAGCTCGCGCTCGTGCAGGGCGGCCAGCGCGAAGACTCCGACCGAGGCGGCGCCGTAGGGGATCAGGTAGAAGAGCAGCGCGCGCGTGCCGAGCGAACTGGCGGCGGTTACCGCCAGCAACAGGAAGCCGGCATGCGAGATCGAGGAGTAGGCCATCATGCGCTTGAGATCGCGTTGCACGAGAGCGCCGAGGTTCCCGACCACGAGCGAGGCGACCGCAAGAACCGCCGCCGCGCTCGTCCAGAGGTGCTCCTGGTCGGGGAAGGAGACCGTGAGCACGCGCAGCGCCACCAGCAGTGCGACCGCCTTGGTCGCGCCGGCCATGAAGCCCGAGACGGGCGTCGCGGCGCCCTGGTAGACATCGGGCGTCCAGGTGTGGAAAGGCGCCACCGAGGCCTTGAAGGCGAAGCCGACGATGATCATCGCCAGCCCGGCGATCAGCAGCAGGTCGCCGCTCGGCACCTTGCCGGCTATCTGAGTGAGGTTGAGCGTCCCGGTTGCGCCGTAGACAAACGCCGAGCCAAAGACGAGAATCGCCGAGCTGAAACCGCCCACGATCAGGTACTTGAAGCCGGCCTCGATCGCCTCCGGGCGCTCGCGCTCCAGCGCGCAGAGCACATATAGCGAGATCGACAGCCACTCCAAGCCGAGGAAGAGCGTCAGCAGGTTGGCCGACTGGGCGAAGAAGATCAGGCCGCCGCCGGCCGAGGCGAGTAGCGCGAAGCGCTCGCCGACGCGATCGTTTGCCGAGCGCTCTCCGTAGTAGACGAGCGTTGTCAGCAGCCCCACTCCGCACACGATCATCGCCGCCAAGGCGCCGTAGCGATCGCGGAAGAGAGCGTTCGCGATCACGCCGCGGGCATGAGGACTGCGATCGAAGAGGACGGCGGCGGCGGCGAAGGCGCCCGCGTAGCCGGCCAGGCAGAAGAACCAAGAGACGTTCTTACGCCAGCGCTCGGGAACGAGCACCGCAGCTATCAGGGAGCAAATCGTCGCCGCGACGAGCGCCAGCGAGGGGGCCAGCGTGAGCCAGTCGATGGCAGGAGTCTTGATCACTGCGCCGCCCCCGTCGTGCCGGTCGAATTACTCGTTCCCGGCACGCAGGCCAGCCCGACCTGCGCCGTCGACTGTTTGGAGACACCCGCCGAGGTCAGCGCAGGTTGCTTGAGGCAGGCGAAGGAGTGCTTGCTGATCGCCGCCGGCCAGACCGAGAGCGCGATCATGCAAGCAAGCAGCGCCCCGACAATGCAGAGCTCGGGGAGGCAAACGTCAGGCGCCTTCTTCGGCACCGCCTCGCCGACCTCGCGATGCAACAGCGCCGAGACCAGGCGCAGCATGTACATCGCCGCCAGCACCATCGCCACCAGGCCGGGAATCGCCCAGCCCCAGCCCCGCTGGAAGACGCCGGCCAGAATCAGGAACTCGCCCGCGAAGGCATTCGATCCTGGCACCGCGAGCGAGATGACGCCGACCGAGACGATCAGGCTGGCCAGGATCGGCCGACCGCGCGCCATCCCGCCGAGACGAGACAGCGTCCCCGTAGAAGTCCGCGTCTCGATCACCCCGGCGAGCAGGAAGAGAGCTGCCGAGACCAGTCCGTGGTTCACCATCTGTAACACCGAGCCGCTCAGCGAGAGCTCGTTCTGGGCGAAGACGCCGAGCCCGATCAAGCTCATCTGAGCCAGGCTCGAGTAGGCCACGACGCCGCGGATGTCGGGAGTGCGGAAGGCGAGTAGCGAGCCGTAGACGAGACCGATCGCCGAGAGGGCCAAAAAGAGCGTGCGCAGATCGTGCATAGGGCTCGGGAACTGAGTTAGCGCGATGCGCAGGAAGCCGAACACGGCCACCTTCGAGACCACGCCTGAGAGCAGTGCGGCGACCTCGGGCGGCGACTCGCGATAGGCATCGGCGAGCCAGCCGTGCAGCGGGAAGAGCGGGGCCTTGACGGCGAAGGCGGCGGCGAAGCCGAGGAACAGCCAGACGCTGCCGCTTTGCTGGGCAGTGGCCAGGTCGAAGCCGTGCGAGACGCCGTAAACGACGATCGTGGCGAACATCAAGAGCGAGCCCGCCATCGTGTAAGCGACGAACTTGAAGGTCGCCTGCAGCCGTCTGACGCCACCCCAGACGCCGATCAGAACGTAGAGCGGAATCATCATCGCCTCGTAGGCGACGTAGAAGAGGATCAGATCCTGCGCTGTGAAGACGCCGATGATCGCGGCCAGCAGGAAGAGCATCAACGCGTAGTAGGCGTTCGCGCGCTCGCGCCCAGCCCAAAGTCCGTAGGCGATCGCGGCGGTCATGACCACCACGGTCAGGCCGACGAGCCAGATCGAGAAGCTGAAGAGGCCGACGTGGTAGCTGATACCAAGATCGGAGATCCAGGAGTGCTGCTGCTCGAACTGGATACTGGCGCTGCCGAAGTCAAAGCGGGTCAGGCTCGAGATCCAGAGGGCGAGCTCGGACAGAGCGAAGAAGAGCGCGAGCGAGCCGACCCACTGCTTGGGCGAGGGCAGCAAGAACACCGAGAGCGCTCCGAGCAGCGGTAGGCAGATGAGTGCGGTCGTAAGCATCAGCGGAGCACCAGGAAGAGCAGGACGATTAGGGAGGCACCGGCCGCTACGAGCAGCACATAGGTGCGGGCGAGGCCGTTCTGGATCGCTGCACTAATACGCCCGCCGCCGAGTGCGCCGAGCCCGATCTCTTCGCCGGAACGCTCGATCACCGGCCGCTCGAACCAGCTTCCAAGCCGCTGTGCGAGCCAGACGGCCGGGCGGTAGAAGACGCGGTCGTAAGCGCGGTCGAAGTAGAGCTTCTCGACCAGGGCCTTGGGCGCTCTCGGCACCTGCTGCGTCCGGGCCGAGTAGATCGCCCAGGCGATCCAGATTCCGCCCAGCGTAATGCCGACAGAGACGGCGCTCAGCAGCCACTCGCGTAAAGCGCTGGGCTCGTAGGCGAAGGTCGGCGCGGTCACTTCAAGGAAGGTCGAGAAGGGATGCCAGAGCCCGGCGATCTGCATCCAACCGCCCGCGACGGCGAGCAGGGCGAGCAGCCCGACCGGCACGGTCATCCAGCGCGGCCCTTCGGGGCCCTTGTGCTTGGCCAGGCTCTTCCGCACAAGTTCGCTCTCCTCACCCGAGAAGACGAGGAAGAGCAGGCGGAAAGAGTAAAGGGCGGTCAGGAGCACGCCCGCAATACCGGCCGCGAAGAGCAGCTTGTCGAAGATGCCGCCCGAAACGGCGGCGGCCAGGATGGCGTCCTTGGAGAAGAAGCCCGATAGAAGCGGCAGGCCCGCCAAGGCGCCGGTGCCGATCAGCATGGCGATAAAGGTGCGTGGCATCCTCTTTCGCAGGCCGCCCATCTTGCGCATGTCCTGCTCGCCGCCGAGCGCGTGGATGACGACGCCGGCTGCCAGGAAGAGCAGCGCCTTGAAGAAGGCGTGCGTGACCAGGTGGAACATCGCCGCGCCGTAGGCGCCGATGCCGGCGGCCAGGAACATGTAGCCGATCTGCGACATGGTCGAGTAGGCGATCACGCGCTTGATATCGGTCTGCACGAGGGCGACCAGTCCGGTCGCCAGCAGCGTCACAGCGCCCAGGCCGGCGGCCGTCTGCTGCACGTGCGGCGCCTGCTCGAAGAGTGGGTAGGTGCGCACGATCAGGTAGACGCCGGCGGTGACCATGGTCGCGGCGTGGATCAGGGCGCTGACCGGAGTGGGGCCTTCCATCGCATCCGGGAGCCAGGTGTGGAGCGGTATCTGGGCCGATTTGGCGATTGCGCCGAGGAGCAGCCCGGCGGCGACGAGGTTAATCAGCCAGCTGTTCTCTCCGAGCGAGACGGCTTGGCCGAAGACGCCCGCGAAGTCGAGCGTGTGGGCGTGCTGAATCAGCAGGAAGAGCGACAGCGCCATGGCGGCGTCGCCCACGGCGTTGATGATGAAGGCCTTCTTGGCGGCGGCGACCGCGCTTGGCCGCTCGTGCCAGAAGCCGATCAGCAGGTAGGAGGAAAGGCCGACCAGGCCCCAGCCGACCAGCAGGATGAAGAAGTTGGCCGCCTCGACCAACAGCAGCATCGAGAAGACGAAGAAGGCGATGTAGGCGAAGTAACGGCGCTCCTCGCCCTCGCCTTTCATGTAGCCGATCGAGTAGGCGATGATCAGCGAGCCGACGCCCGAGACGACGAGCATCATCACCAGCGAGATCGGATCGGCGAGTAGGGCCAGCTTGATGCTGAGCGCATGCGTCTCGATCAATCCGAAGGCGGTCGTGACTGTCTGGCGCTGGCTCGCCGAGTGGCCGAGCGTGGAAAGCAGGGCGGTTACGGCGGCCGCGAAGGCGATCACCGTCGAGCCCGTGGCCAAATAGCCCGCCGCGCAGCGCGAAAGGCGGTTACCGCCCAGCGCGATCACCAGCACCGCCGCCAGCGGAGCAAGCAGGCAGATCCAGGCGCAGGCGGCGATCACTTGCGCAACCTCGACAGTAGGTCAACGTCGATCTCGATCTTCCGCCGGGCCATGGCAACCACGAGCCCCAGCCCGACGACGACTTCGGCGGCCGCGACGGCCATGATCGCGAGCGCGAACACCTGCCCGTCGAGCGAGCCGTGCCGGCGCGCGAAGGCGATCAGCACCAGGTTGGCGCCGTTCAGCATCAACTCCAACGAAAGCAGCATGATCAAGGGGTTGCGGCGCAGCATCACGCCGGCAGCTCCGATCGCGAAGATGGTGCAGCCGACGACGAGATACCAGGCGATCGCGGGCCCGAGCATCAGTGAATCCCGCCGCTTCGTCGGCGCTGCTTCTGCGCGCCCAGGATCACGCCGCCGATCGCGGCGATCAGTAATACGATCGAGATGACCTCGAAGGCGAGTAGGTGATTGCTCATGAATAGGCGCCCGATCGAGGTCGCACTACCGAAGCCGGCGGAGACGTGATTTGCATGCTTAAGGTCATTCGTGGCCCCGAGCACGATCACGACTACCAGCTCGGCCAGGAGCGCTCCGGCGGCGATCACTCCGCCTAGCGTTTGCCAGCGAGGCCCGCCCGTCCAGGCGATGTCCTTGTCCCAGCCGACGTAGGCGATCACGAACAGGAACATCACCATCACCGCGCCGGCGTAGATCAGTACCTGCGCCGCGGCGACGAACTCGGCCGATAGAAGCAGGTAGAAAACGGCCAACGAGATCAGGTTGCCGATCAGCGCCAGCGCCGAGTAGAGCGCGTTTCGCAGCGCGACCACGGCCAGCGCCGAGCCGACGCAGGCTAAAGTGGCGCCGATCCAGACGATCCAGGCGAGTATGTTCCCGACGCTCAACTGTCCGTCCTGTAGTAGGGAGTTGGAGTGTCATAGAGCGCCGCGTCGGCGACCGGGGTGCGCTTGATCGGCTCGGCCAGAAGCATCTCCTTCGAGTAGATCAGATCGCTGCGCGAGTACTCGCTGAGCTCGTAGTCGTTGCCGAGCGTGATCGCGTCGAAGGGGCAGGCCAGCTCGCAGTAGCCGCAGAAGATGCAGCGGCTGAGGTTGATCTCGTAGATGCGGGCGTAGCGCTCGCCGGGCGAAACGCGGTTTTCGGGCGTGTTCTCGGCGGGTACGACGCGGATGCAGTCGACCGGGCAGGCGGCGGCGCAGAGCGAGCAGCCGACGCACTTTTCGAGCCCGTTTGCGTGCTTGTTCAGGCGGTGGCGGCCGCGGAAGCGCGGATAGACCGGGCGCTTGTACTCCGGATACTGCTCGGTCACTGTGCCGCGGAAGATCTGCTTGACGGTGACGCCCAAGCTGCGAACGACTGAGAGCAACGTCGAGCCGATCATACGAGCACCACGAAGAAGGCCGTGGCGAGGGCGTTCACGGTCGCGATGGGCAGGAGTACCTTCCAGCCGAGGTCCATCAGCTGGTCGTAGCGCAATCGAGGCAGCGAGGCGCGCGCCCAGATGAAGCAGAAGAGCACGATCGACACCTTGAGCGCGAACCAAAGCGGTCCGAAACGATGCCCGAAGGGGAACAGCCAGCCGCCGAAGAAGAGCGTCACCATCAGCGCCGAGACGGTGATCATGTGCACGTACTCGGCGATCTGGAACAGGCCCCAGCGCATGCCCGAGAACTCGACGTGATAGCCGGCGACGATCTCCTGCTCGGCCTCGGGCAGATCGAAGGGAGCGCGTCCGACCTCGGCCACCCCGGCGATGGCGAAGCAACCGAAGCCGACGATCTGCGGGACGATGTACCAGATGGTGCGATCCTGCGCGGCGACGATATCGACCAGCGAGAGCGACCGGGCCATCAGCACCACGCCGAGCACGCTCAGCGCCAGCGAAACTTCGTAGGAGACGAGTTGAGCGCCGCTGCGCATCGCGCCGAGTAGCCCGTACTTCGACTCCGAGGCCCAACCGCCGAGCAAGACGCCGTAAGCCGAGATCGAGCCGACGGCGAAGACCACGATCAGCGAGATTGAGACGTTGGCCACCACACCGTCGATCTGATAGCCATAGAGCTCCCAGCCGCCGCCCCAGGGAATGACCGCAAAGGCCAGGAAGGCCATCGTCCCCGAGAGCACCGGGGCGCCCAGGTAGAGAACGCGGTGAATGACCTTGTCGGGCTGGAAGGGCGCCTTGCGAATCAGCTTGATGAAGTCGGCGAAGGGCTGCAGGATGGAGTACGGCCCGGCCCGGTTGGGGCCGAAGCGACGCTGGAAGCGACCGAGTAGCTTGCGCTCGATCAGCGTCACGAAGGCAAAGCCGAGCAGCAGCACCATGATGATCGCGAAGGCCTCGAAGGTCGCGATCCACCAGGGCTGCACCTTCGCCAGTGGGGCAAGGAGGCTCACGGTCTGCTCACCTCCACGCCGCGCGCCAGTTCCGAGGTGTGCTCCGCGGCGGCGCGGGCGACGCCCGGAATAAGCGCGGCGTTGATACGGGCGCGCAGGGTGACCCGGGTTCCATTCGAGCGCGCGACGACCTCGCTGCCGTCTGCGATACCGCGCCGGTCGGCGTCCTCGGGAGATATCTCGATCTCCGCCGGCGGCCGCTGGAAGGCAAGCTCCAGAGTGTGCTCGACCTCGGGCCCCGAGAAGAGCGCGCGGTAGCGGATCAGCTCCAGCGGCCCGCCGAGCAGGGTCGGCGGCGCTTCCGCTTCGGCGACCGCGAAAGTCTTTGCTTCGGCGCGCGGCGGCAGCGAAGCCCGCTCGCCCAGCGAAGAAAGCTCTGCGCCCTCCAGCACCTTCGCGGACAGCTCAGCGAAGAGTGCGGCTTCGGTATTCGGCAGCTCAACCTCCAGCCGTTCGGCCAGCTCGGCCAACCAGGAAAGCTCCGAGCGAACAGGCGAGCCGCTGGCGCCACGCAGCCTCTGCAGGCGACCCTCGAGGTTGCGCATCGTTCCGCTTCGCTCCAGGTAGCTCGTTGCGGGCAACACCAGGTCGGCCCACTCGCCGCTATCGCCGGCAAACAGCGTCAGCGCCACGGTCGCGCGGGCGTGCTCGGCCAACTGGCGCACCTGCGGATCGCTCGCGGCCTCGTCGCCCGAGACGAAGAGCAGACTGATCTGTCGCGGCTGGCGCGCCTCCTCTCCGGCAGCCTCCCAGGCCTCGGCGACGCCGCGGGCATTCGGGCTGGCTGGAAGAAGCAGGGCGCCAGAGCCTTCCTTCTCGTTCAGCCCGAGCGCGTGCGCGAGCGCGGCGAGGTGAGCGCCCCCGGCTGCGCCGCCACCCGACCAGAGGAGAATTACGCGCTCGGCCGCGCGCAAGCGCTTGCCCAGCGCGCTTTTCTTATCGGCCAGCTCCTGGCAAACGACGGCAGCCTCACCGGGGGCGCGCTGAATATCTCCGCACGGGCCGATGCGGGTGACGCGCGCGCCGGCTCGCCCCGCCTGCTTGAGCCAAAGCTCGATCAGCGGCGCGCGGTCGAGCACGGGACACTCCTCGAAGACGACGACCTCCTCGGCTGCCGCCAGCGCCGAGATCGGCACGCGGAAGGGATCGAGAGCGTCCGAAGCCTGTTCCGGCAGTACGACTCGGTCGGAGGCGGCGCCCTGGCGCACGATCTTCGCCAGCGAGTAGGCCAGCTCGAGCGTCTCGGTGCCCGAGAGCGCCAGCACGACCTCACCCTGGGCGCGCTCGACCATGCCGGCCAGCTCGTCGAGGGCCTGTTCCCAATTCAGCTCCTCGAGCGCCCGGGCGCCGCGACGGCGCGGAGTGGTGATGCGCTCTTCGGAGTAGAGGTGGGGGTAGCTGAAGCGGCCCTTGTCGCAGAGCCAGCCGCGGTCTACCTCGGGGTGGTTGCGCGAGAGGACGCGCTGAACCTTGCCCTCGCGGCTCTGCACGGTCAGGTTGCAGCCGACCGGGCAAAGGCCACAGACGCCGGCCGCCTGCTCGTACTCCCAGGGGCGTGCCTTGAAGCGGTACTGGGTCGAGGTCAGCGCGCCTACCGGGCAGAGTTCGGTCACGTTGCCCGAGAACGGGCCACGATAGGGCTCGTCCTCGAAGGTCGAGATCATCGAGAGCGCACCGCGATTCACCGCCGTCAGCTCCTCGTCCTCGGCGACCTCTTGCGAGAAGCGCGTGCAGCGGTAGCAGAGGATGCAGCGCTCGCGGTCGAGGGCGATCGTGGGCGAGACCGGGACCGGTTTTTCGAGCGAGCGCTTGCGGAAGGTCATGCGCGTCTTGCCCTCGCCGTAACGGAAGCTCAAATCCTGTAGGGCGCACTCGCCGCCCTTGTCGCAGACAGGGCAGTCGAGCGGATGGTTGAGCAGCAGGAGCTCCATCGTCGCGCTCTGGCCCTCGGCAGCCTTCTCGGACGAAGCGGCGGTATGGACGACCATTCCGTCCTGTACCGGCGTCGAGCAACCGGTCTGAAGCTTGGGCATGCCCTCGATCTCGACCAGGCACATACGGCAGGCGCCGACCGCCGGGCCCAGGCGCGGCTCGTAGCAGAAGACCGGAATCTCGATTCCGGCCGCCGCGGCCGCTTCGACCAGGCCGGTTCCCTTGGGCACCTGCGCCTGGCGGCCGTCGATGGTGACGGTGACAAGCTCCGGCGCGCTCACAGTGCCGCCTCCTGGCCGACTCGGCCGCGATAGATCTCGTCCACGGGCGAGCGTACGCCGGCGAGCGAGCTGGTCCCGCCGAAGGGACAGCCGCCTCGCTCGAGGTGAGCCTCGAACTCCTCGCGGAAGTGCTCTACGTAGCTGGCTACGACCATCGCGCTCGAGTCGCCGAGCGGGCAGAGGCACTTGCCGAGCACCCGGTCGCAGACGTCGAGCAGAAGCTCGAGCTCGGTGCGCGAGGCGCGCCCATCCTCGATCTTACGCAGGATCATCTCCAGCCAGCGCGTGCCCTCGCGGCAGGGCGTGCACTTGCCGCAAGACTCGTTCATGTAGAACTGCGTGACCCGCAAAGCGAGCTGCACCATGCAGGCTCTGTCGTCGATCACGATCACCGAAGCCGAGCCGATGAACGAGCCCGCTTTCTCCAGCGAGGCGCTGTCCATCGGCGTGTCGATCTGATCGGCCGTGAGGATCGGCGTCGAGGAGCCGCCCGGGATGATGGCCTTGAGCTTGCGCCCCTCGGCGATACCGCCGCCGCAGTCCTCGATCAGCTCGCGGAAGGGGGTGCCGTGCGGAAGCTCGTAGTTGCCGCCGCGAACCACATTGCCCGAAAGTGAGAAGAGCCTGGTGCCGGTGGAGCCCTCGACGCCGATCTTGGCGTAGGCCGCGCCCCCAATCTCGAGGATCTTGGGCACCGTGGCGATCGTCTCGACGTTGTTGATCAGAGTCGGCGCGTCGTAGAGACCGACCAGGGCCGGGAAAGGTGGCTTGGAGCGCGGCTGACCACGCTTGCCCTCGAGCGATTCGAGCAGCGCGGTCTCCTCGCCGCAGATGTAAGCGCCGGCGCCGCGATGCACGGTGATCGGGACGCTCACCAGCCCGGCCGCCTCGGCTTCGGCCAGGGCGGCGCTGAAGATTTCGCTCTCCGTCAGGTATTCGCCACGGATGTAGATGAAACAGCGCTCGGCGTGGATGGCCAGCGCGGTGATCTGCGTGCCCTCGATCAGACGGTGCGGCACTCGCTCGATGATCTCTCGGTCCTTGAAGGCGCCCGGCTCCGACTCGTCGGCGTTGACGACCAGGTAGATCGGCTTTGCAGTCGTATCGGGCGCCGGGATGAAGGAGGCCTTCTGGCCCATCGGGAAGCCCGCGCCGCCGCGGCCGCGGATACCGGATTGCTTGATCTCCTCAAGCACCCTCGCGGGACCCAGTTTGCCCAGCGTGCGCACCTTCTCCAGCGAGGCGTAGCCGCCGGTCTGGCGGTAGTCCTCGAGCGCGCGCAGATCGCCCGTCTCGGCGCCGGCTAAAACCAGCACGGGATGCGCAGCCTTAGTCACGGCGCAACTCCTCGACAATCGCCGGCACGTCCTCGGGCTTGACGGGCTCACGGTAGCGGTGATCGACCGAGACGACGGTGCCGCGCCCGCAGTCGCCCAGGCACTCGGCGCTGCGCAGCGTGATCGCCCCGTCGGGAGTTGTCTCGCCGGCTTTGATCTCCAGCTCGCGTTCGAAGGCTTCGAGCACCTGCGCCGCCCCCACTAGCGCGCAGGAGGCGTTGGTGCAGATCTCGATCAGGTGCGCGCCGGCGGGCTCCAGCTCGAACATGTCGTAGAAGCTGGCTATTCCGCGGCAGTAGGCCGGCGTAGTACCGAGCGCGGCGGCGACCTCGCGCAGAGCCTCGGGCGTGAGATAGCCGTAGTGCTCCTGCGCCAGTCTCAGCGCCGGCAGCAGGGCCGATTTCGGCTTCGGATAAAGAGCGGCTATAGCCCGGATCTCGTCGCGGAGCTCAGTCATCGAGACCTTTCAGCCGCGGAAAATGCGCCAGCATTTTTCGCGGTCATCATCTGTCGGAATCTCCCATCAGTGTGTCGAGCGAAGCCGAGATCGCGATCAGGTCGGCGATCAGATGCTGCTGGCATAGCGTCGGCGCGGCCGCGATCGCCAGGAAACTGGGCGCCCGGAAGTGCACGCGCCAGGGCTTCGCGCCGCCGTCCGAGACGACGTAGCAGCCCTCTTCGCCGCGAGGGCCTTCGATCGGCACGTAAACCTCGCCTGCCGGAACGCGGTAGCCCTCGCTGACGAGCTTGAAGTGGTGGATCAGCGACTCCATCGAGGTCTGCAACTCCTCGCGCGGCGGCAGCACGACCTTGCGCTCGTCCGCGATCCAGGGCTCGCCTGCCAGCTGCTCGATCTTGTCGAGCGACTGCTCGGCGATGCGCAGCGACTCACGCATCTCGTCGATGCGCACGCGGGCTCGGGCGTCGCAGTCTCCGGCCTCGTACACCGGCACGTCGAAATCGACCTGGTCGTAGAAGAGGTACGGCTCGCGCTTGCGGATATCCCAGTTCAGGCCCGATCCGCGCAGGTTGGGGCCCGACAGCCCCAGCCGGATAGCGTCCTCGGCCGAGACGATGCCGATTCCCTGCGTCCGCCGCTGCCACATCTTGTTCTGCCAGGTCAGGCGCTCGTACTCGCCGATCAGCTTGCGGAAGTTACGGCAGTAGGCGCGGGCCTCGTCGACGAAGGCGGGCGGAATGTCCTCGGCCAGCCCGCCGGCTTGGCAGTAACGGCCGTGAACGCGCACGCCGGTGACCATCTCGAACAGGTCGAGCACGTTCTCGCGCTGCTCGAAGCAGTACATGTACATCGACTGCACGCCCAACTCCAGCCCCATCGTGCCCAGCCAGATCAGGTGCGAGTGGATGCGATTCAGCTCCGACAGCGCCATCCTGACCCAGGTCGCCTTGGGCGGCACCTCGATCCCGAGCAGCTTCTCGATCGCCAGCACGAAGACCATCTCGTTCTGGAAGCTGGACAGGTAATCGATCCGGCTCGGGTAGTTGATCGCCTTCCACCAGCTCTTCTGCTCCATGCTCTTCTCGAAGCCGGTGTGCAGATAGCCGATCACGGCCCGCATTCCGACGACCTCTTCGCCGTCCAGATCGACGACCAGGCGCAATACGCCGTGCGTCGAGGGATGGTTGGGCCCGAAGTTGACCTGGATCACGTTTCCGTCTTCGCGCCGGGCCTCGTCGACCTGCAGCCAGCTCGGTACCGGCGAGGGGATCTTCGTCCCCTTGTAGAGCGCGGGCCCGCTCAGAACCGAGCTCATCTTGGTCGCCTTCATGCCTCCTCCGAGAAGCGAACGGGCTCGCCGCCGACGGGGTAATCCTTGCGCAGCGGATGGCCCTCCCAGTCGTCGGGAGTGAGGATGCGCACCAGATTGGGATGACCCTCGAAGACGATGCCCAGCAAATCGAAGACTTCGCGCTCCAGCCAGTCGGCCGCAGGCCAGACCTCAACTGCGCTGGCAGCGGTCTCGCCGTCGTCGAGCCAGGTTTGCAGGCGCAGGCGCAGCGGCTCGTCGCGCAGCGCCAGCAGGTGATAGCTGAGCGAGAAGCGCTTCGGCTTGGGCTCGGCAACCAGGCTCGGGCCGTGCGTGTATGGCACGTTAAGATCGCGCCCGCCGTCCGAGCCCCAGGAACCGGCCACCTCGCCGCCCCAGCCCAGATAGTCGGCGCCGGCGATATCGGCCAGGTAGTTGAAGCCGAGCTTGTCGCGCAGATAGAGCGCGGCCTCGTTCAACCGCTCCCGCTCGACGACGAGCGTCGTCTCGCCGAACACCTCGCGCACCTCGACGAGCCCGGGCACCTGCTTGTAGCCCGTCAACAGATTCCCTTGTTCATCTCGTAAGCGGGCGGCACTCCGGCACAGACGCGCTCGTGCAGGCGGATGATCCCTTCCATCAATCCTTCGGGACGCGGCGGGCAGCCCGGCACGTAGATGTCCACCGGCACGACGCGGTCGACTCCCTGCAGTACCGCGTAGTTGGCGAACATTCCGCCCGAGCTGGCGCAGGCGCCCATCGCGATGACCCACTTGGGCTCGAGCATCTGGTCGTAGATCTGGCGCAGCGGCGGCACCATCTTGTGCGAGACGCGCCCCGAGACGATCATTAAATCAGCCTGGCGCGGCGAGTTCCGGAAGGCCTCCATGCCGAAGCGGGCCAGGTCGTAGCGCGGCCCGGTCACGGCCATCATCTCGATCGCGCAGCAGGCCAGCCCGAAGGTGTCGGGCCACATGGAATGCGTCTGCGCCCAGGTAATGGCCTTGTCGAGCGTCGTCGCCATGACCGCCTGCTCCAGCTCCATGACCTCTCGCTCGAACTCGCCCGGGCCCTTGCCCTCCATCAGCAGGCGCTCGGAGGAAAGGCCGTAGTCGGCGAGTCGCTTTCCGTCCGCTATTCCCACTCCAGAGCTCCCTTGCGCCAGACATAGACGTAGGCGACGGCGAGCAATCCGATGAAGACCGAGAGCTCCGCGAAGCCGAACCAGGCCAGCTTGTTAAGCACCAGCGCGAGCGGGTAGAGGAAGACGATCTCAATATCGAAGAGGATGAAGAGCATCGCCGTGAGGTAGAAGCCGATCGTGAAGCGCTGGCGCTCGGGCACTCCGGTCGAGACGCCCGACTCGAACGGCAATCCTCTCTGCACAGGCGGCTTCTTCGGAGCCTTCGTAGACAAAGAAAAGCTTATGAAGAGCATCAGCCCTGTTATGCCTGCCGCGAACAGACCGTAAATGAGGAAGGGGAGCCAGTTTCTCAGCATTGGTGAGCCTTTGCGGCTCGGCCAGGGGCCGAGTCCGCGCCTTTGCAGGGGCTACTCTACAGCCTCTTGATGTAGGAATGTAGACGGAATCGGCTAACTCTTTGGGGCCTCCGCCAGAGAAGTCGCCGCTGCTACCATGCGGCTCCATGTCGACGACCGAGACACCCCTCCTGACGCTGACCGCGGAAGCAGCCGCGAAAGTCAAGGAGCTCATGGCCGAGGAGCCCGACGGCAACGCCGGCGTGCTGCGAGTCGCCATTCAGGGCGGAAACTGTTCCGGCTTGGAGTACGCGCTCGGCTTCGACCAGGAGGCGCTCGAGACGGACGTCGTCGCCGAGCAGCACGGTGTTCGGGTCGCCGTCGATCCCTACAGCGCCCCCTATCTCGAGGGCGCCACGATCGACTTCGTCAGCGTAGAGGGCGAAGAGGGGTTCGCGATCGAGAACCCGAAGGCGCTGCACAGCAACTGCGGTTGCGGCTCGCCCTTCAGCGGCGAGGGTGAAAGCCAGGGCTGCGGTTCGAACGGTTCGGGCTGTGGCAGCGGCTGTAGCTGCTAGTAGAGGCTTTCTCGAGACGACTCCAGTGAGATCTGCTCGCGCTCGGCGATGCGGTTCGAACTCGGCGCGAAGTCGCTGCTCTCTCAGGCGCCTTTCGTTGCTACCGTACTCCGCCCCGTGGGAGGGTGGGGGGAGGCGGGTGGATTAGCGAGGTGCCCGTCACTCCGAGAAATCCTGGTAGCACGACGGAGCGGATTTTCATCCCGAAGCGATCTCTTGCGCAGCGACTTTCCCCGAGCCCCGGCCCGGGTAGCTCTAGGATCTCCAGCATGGCAGCGTCCGAGCGTGATCCGCAGAGCGCCGTCGGCGACATCGCCGACGTAACGATCCTCGGTGCCGGCCCGGCGGGACTGGCGGCGGCCTACTACGCCGGGCACCGGCACGCGTCAGTGCGCATCATCGAGAGCCTGGAGGAAGTGGGCGGCCAGCTGACAGCGATCTACCCCGAGAAACACATGGGCGACGTGGCGGGCTTCCCGAGCGTGCTCGCGCATGAGCTCGCCGCGAGCCTGGCCGAGCAGGGGCTCCAGTTCAAGCCCGAGTTGCGCCTGGCCGAGGAGGCCGTCTCGATGGAGATCATCGAACTGGACGGCGAAGAGCTGATTCGACTCACGACCAATGCCGGCAATAGCTATCTCAGCCGGAGCCTGATCGTTACGACCGGGCACGGGGCCTTCGCTCCGCGCAAGCTTCCGCTCGAGAGCATCGACGAGTGGGAGGGAAGGGGCCTCTATTACGCCGTGCACGAGAAGGCGAGCTTCGCCGGTAAGCGCTGCGTGATCGTGGGCGGCGGCGACTCGGCGCTCGACTGGCTGCTCGGCCTCAGCGCTGTTTCCGAGCCCCCGATCGTGCTCGCCCACCGGCGCGACCGTTTCCGCGCGCTCGAGTCGTCGCTGGCCAAGGCCAGGGCGCTGGAGGGCGAGGGCAAGGCACGAATCATGACGCCCTGCGAGGTGCGCGAGATCCACGGCTCAGGGCAGATCGAGGCCGTGACGATCGAGAACACCTCCAGCGGCGAGCGCGAGCAGGTGCCCTGCGACGCGCTGATCACGCAGCTTGGCTTCTCATCGCATCTCGGCGCGATCGCCAATTGGGGGCTGGAGCACTTCGACCGCCGCCAGCTTCGCGTCGATCCCGCCACGATGCGCAGCTCCAAGCCCGGCATCTACGCCGCCGGCGATGTCGCCGGCTACGAGGGCAAGATCACGCTGATCACGATCGCGCTGGCCGAGGCCGCAACGGCCGCCAATAACGCTGTCGCCGAGATCCGACACGAGAAGCCTCAGCCTGAGTACTCGAGTCAGTAACGGTGAGCCACGCCCGCGCCAAAACGAAAAGGAGCGGGCCCGAAAGCCCGCTCCTTCGATTCAGCAGGATTTCACCTAACTAGACGAGGCCCTAGTCAGGCACCGATCCGAGCCGATCGTCAAACTGAGCGCTGATGTCCGCCGATCTTGAATTCGCCGCGAGCCTCGCCGATATCGCCGACCGGCTGGCGCTCGATCGCTTCGGCGCCGCCGACCTTCGCGTCGAGACCAAGCCCGACCTGTCGCCGGTGACTGAGGTCGACAAGGCGATCGAGCAGGCGCTGCGCGAGCGCATCGCCGCCGAGCGGCCGGGCGACTCGGTGCTCGGCGAGGAGGGGGGCGCGAGCGGGGAGGGCGATCGGCGCTGGATCCTCGACCCGATCGACGGCACGCACAACTACAGCCGCGGCATCCCGATCTTCGCCACCCAGATTGCGCTCGAGGTCGATGGCGAGGTCGAGCTGGGGCTGGTCTCGGCGCCGGCGCTGGGGCATCGCTGGTGGGCCGAGCGCGGCAAGGGCGCCTTCCGGGACGGCGCATCGATCAACGTCTCGCATGTGACGAAGCTCGAGGATGCAGTCGTCTCGTTCGAGCTCTCCGAGGGAATCGAGCGACTGGCGCCGCTGGCAGCCAGGGCCTGGCATGCGCGCTCCTTCGGTGATTTCTGGCAGCACATGCTGGTGGCCGAGGGCTCGCTGGAAGTGGCGATCGACCCGACCGTGAAGATTTGGGACTGCGCTCCGCTCAAGATCATCGTAGAGGAGGCTGGCGGGAAGTTCACGGACCTGGCCGGACGGGCGGTGATCGACGGCGGGAGCGGTGTATCGACGAACGGCCTGCTCCACGCCGAGGCTCTGGCTGCGCTCGGCGTGGAATAGGTCTGTCCTTGCGGCTTAGGGCTCGGCGATCGGACGCCACCAGGAGAAGCGGCGTTCGAGCTTGTCATCGACCGTCCAGGCCGGCCTTCCCGTACTGACGGAGTCGAGTCCGTACAGGGCGGCGAAGACGAGCGCGTAGATGATTCCCTGCGCGATGTCCGTGGAGGCCATCGAATACGGCCCCCCGAACCCTTCGGGAAGGGCCCAGATAGCCATGCTGAAGATAAAGCCGATCACGTAGCTGGATCGCCTGGCAAATCCAAAGACGAGCGCGAGCCCCAGCAGCGTCTCGAGCACGATCGTGATATAGGCGAAGGTGGCCGGGCTCGTATCGATGACGCGAGTCCAGAAATGGAACCACCAGTGAAGCCAGCCGGGCTGACCTGCAGAGCCTTCGGTGAAGTCGGCCTTGAAATCGTGAACGAAGACGTGGTTCATCTTCAGGCCGGCGTCGACCAGCCAGATCACGCCGAAGGCGATGCGAAGCACTGCAACTCGTTGGGGAAGATCGAATCTGCGGTTCATTGGCCGAGGTTACCCGGAACTACTCGAAGCTCAAACTCCCGCGAACGGCCGAGGGCCCGTCGCTCTTCAGAGCGACTCTTTGATCCTTTGACCGGCCCAGATTCCCAGTACGCCGCCGATAAGGCTTCCGATCAGAGAGGAGACCAGCTCGCCGCCGACCAGCATCGGCGCGACGCCGCCGAGCGTCGAGCCGACGATCATCCAGAATATGATCACCTGATTACGACCGTGAATCGTATTGTCGTCACCTCAGCCTGATCGGGCGTAAGCGTGCAGCCCTTGAATCGCTTCGGTGGCTCCTCTACTAGCCGCCCAGTTGCTCCTCGGCGCGGTAGCTGGAGCGAACCAGCGGCGCCGAGAAGACCGAGCGGAAGCCGAGCTCGCGGCCGAGATCGCCGAAAGCGCGAAACTCGTCTGGATGCACCCAGCGCTCGATCGGCGCGTGCTTGGACGTCGGTTGCAGGTACTGCCCGATGGTGACGATCTCGACGTTGTGCTCGCGCAGGTCGGCGAGCGTCTCCGCGACTTCCTCGTTCGTCTCGCCGAGGCCGACCATCAGCCCTGATTTGGTTACGACCGGGTAGCCGGCAATTTCCTTCGCGCGGGCGAGCAGGCGGAGCGATCCGTCGTAGCTCGCCTTGGCGCCGCGCATGCGGCGGTGTAGGCGGCTCACGGTCTCGATGTTGTGGTTGAAGACCGCGGGCTGCTCGGCCAGCACGAGCGCCAGCGCTTCCTCCTCGAAGCCGAGGAAGTCCGGCGTCAGCACTTCGACCGAGGCGCCCGGGGCGAGCTCCTTGAGAGCTTTGATCGTGGCGGCGAACTGACCGGCGCCGCGGTCGGGCAGGTCGTCGCGGTCGACCGAGGTGACGACGACGTGGCCGAGCTTCATCTGCGCGGCGGTCTCGGCCAGGCGCCTCGGCTCGTCCGGGTCGGGCGGGCCCCCAGGCTTGCCGGAGTGCACGTTGCAGTAGCGGCAGGCGCGGGTGCAGGTATCGCCGAGGATCTGGAAGGCGGCCGTTCCCCGTCCCCAGCACTCGCCCACGTTAGGGCAGTGCGCCTCCTCGCAAACCGTGTGCAGGTGCTGGCCGTGCAGGAGCCTGCGCACGTCGCCGTAGAGCGAGTCCGCGCTGGGCGCGCGCACCTTCATCCACTTCGGGCGGCGCGGTCTTTCCGAGACGGGACGCGACTCGTGCATCGTCTTGCCAGTCTAGGGAGAATGCACTTGTGAGCGCATTCGTGATCGCCGAGCGCGTCCACGTCCTCGATGCCGAGAAGCTACAGCGCTATCTCGACGCGGTCTCGCCGACGATCGAGCGCTACGGCGGCAGCTATCACGTCGTCAGCGGTCC
>DATCCQ010000041.1:0-2853 GCA_036511185.1 Gaiellaceae bacterium | reverse complement strand
TCCCTCGCCGAAGGCGCCGAGGCTTTGCTTAAGACGCCGCAGCTGAGCTAATTCACCTGCGGCGGGTCAAGGTGCCACGGACCAGCTGCGCAATCGAGTGGAACCACGAACTTGTCCACTAGACATTCCGCGACCGTGGGGTGGGCGAGTGTGCTCTCGCCTGACTGCAGATCATCTAGGGCTTCGATGGGCAAGGCGGCTCAACTGGTGTAGCGCCTGACGTCTCTCGCGAGCTGGTAGACGCCATGGCGCACCCTTCGGAAGCGCGGCTTCTCGCCCGCTACGCCCGCAGAAAGCGCCGCCTTAACCGATGTGCAACGCAGTGACTCACCTACGAGTCGCTCGGCCGCCGCTTGAATCTCGTGTGCCCGCATCGGCTCCGCGGCTCGCTCAACCACCATCGTCACGGTCTCCAATACCGGGCTCACCTTGGCGAGAGTAGGCCGAGGTTCGCGAGGATTGACCAAGGCCCTGCGGAGCAACTCGTCGTGGAGCACGCCTAGGCGGGCAAGCTCAACCCCGGCTCGAGGGTTCGAACGTGCCCCGTTTAGTTCCAAACCGCTTATGTTTGTTCCGGGTGTCAGGAGCGCTTTCGGGATCAGCGCGACGGATCGAGTTGAACTCTCGGTGTCCACAGAACCGGCGGACATTCTCGTCTAGGCAGTCACGGCTGCCGCGACGGACCCGGCCGGCGCCCGGGTAGAGTGAACAGTGAGCGCCTCGGCCGGCTGGCGTGAGGCTGAATGCTGGGAGCACAGCGTCAGGAGCATCGATGAATCCGCTGATCCCGATGGTGATCGAGCAGACCGCACGCGGCGAGCGCGCTTTCGACATCTACTCGCGCCTCCTGAACGAGCGGATCATCTTCCTCGGCAGCCCCGTAGACGACGAGATCGCGAACCTGACGATTGCCGAGCTGCTTCACCTCGAGTCCGAGGACCCGGGCAAGGACATCTCGCTCTACATCAACTGTCCGGGCGGCTCCGTCTACGACGGCCTCGCCATCTACGACGCGATGCAGTTCATCAAGCCCGACGTGTCGACGATCTGCATCGGAATGGCGATGTCGCTCGGCGCGCTGCTCCTCGCGGCAGGCGCGAAGGGGAAGCGGATGGCGTTGCCGAACGCGAAGATCCTTATCCACCAGCTGTGGGGCGGCCTCGAGGGGCAGGCGAGCGACATCGAGATCCAAGCGCGGGAACTTATTGCGCTCAAGCGGCGCATGGAGGAGATCGTCGCCCAGCACACCGGTCAGCCGCTCGAGAAGGTTTCGAAGGAGATGGAGCGCGACTACTTCATGACCGCAGCGGAAGCAGTCGAGTACGGCATCATCGACGCAGTGCTCAGCCATCGCCCCCGGGGCGCCAAGCAGGCGGCCGCGGTGCTCTAAGACGCCAGATGAGGGGCCGCCGAGGTCAGAGGCCCCTCATTCTGAGCCTAGGCTATGCCAGACAGGATCGGCTTTCCCGCTTCGCCCGCGCCCGACAAGCCTCAGGACACCGCCGCCTCTGCTTCCCGCGAAGACGCTCTCCGCAGCCCGCGCAGACGCGCGCTACGAGCTCGCCGAACGAGCGCCGGTAGAAGTGACAGATCTGCTCCGGGTCCCCCGGAAGAGCGAGGCTAGGATTAGAAGCGCGCAGCTCCTCACAGGCAAGCGACGCCGCGAGCGCCGATAGCCGCGCCCGCGTACTCTTTCTGACTCGCTTACCCGCGAGCGCTCGCCGAAGCGTCGCGAGACCGGACTCGATACGACCACGACTCATCCGAAGCCGCAGCGTGTAACCCTCGCCGCGAAGGCGGGTGAGCTGCTCGATGTCTCCGGTGAAGCCGTCGAGAGCGAAGACGCGCTCGCGTTAGTAGCGGTCGATCTCGATCAGCCGTTGGTCGCTGATGCCGAAGTGGTGCGCGACCTCGTGCAGCACAACGCGCCTGATCTGCTGGCTGAGCAGTTCCGGGTCATGTCCGTAGGAGCGTTCGAGCGGGCGACGGTAGATCGTGATCTTGTCCGGGAGCGCCCCGCTGTAGTTACTGCCCCTTCGCGTGAGCGGCACGCCCTGGTAGAAACCGAGCAGTCGCTGCCTTGGCGGCGGCTCGTCTTCAACCACGATCTCGACGTTCGAGATCCGTTCGCGAAGATCGGGCGGTAGCGAGTCGAGCGCGTCTCGGATCAAGCGCTCAAAGGCCGGCGGCGTGTTCTGTGAATCGCTTTCCTGCACTTACGAGAGCCTAGCCCCTCAGGTGCAGGAGGCGCGGCCGCGCGATGCTGGGTGGCCCGCTGGCGCTGCGGCGTGCGGTTTGTCGCCTAGACGTAGCGCACGGCGGCGCCGGCGAGCGATCACTTTCCGCGCGAGATCTTCTTTTTCGGCTTGGGCTTGGCCTGGACGTTCTTCCCCGCAGCCGCCGCCCGTGCCTTCTGCTTCTTAGTCGCCACGTCAACCCCCACCTCGCAGGACAAGAAGGCCAATGCTAACGATCGCCCGGCCCGAAAGACCCGATCGCCGCGACCAGCGGCGAGCCGGGGTCTGCGAGGAACTTGCTACCGTTCGAGCCCCGATGCCGGGAACCATCTCAACCTCGGCCCTCATGACCGCATGGGCGATTGCCGCAGCGGTGGCGATCACCGTCTTCCTGCACGCAACCAGACGAGGCAACCGCCACGCCACCGCCTGGGGAGTCGGTGCTTTCCTCTTCATGATCCCCGTGCTACCGATTTACATCCTCCGCTGCACCCTCCGGCCTGGAAACCCAAGACGGTGGTGAGGCATTGAGGACACTTGGCCTCCAACGCTGCTGCCACCTCTGGGCGATTCGTATGCGCCAACACTCACCGAAGCTTCCTGCCGCGGACGGGGC
>DATCCQ010000040.1:0-11453 GCA_036511185.1 Gaiellaceae bacterium | reverse complement strand
GCGCTCGAGCCGCAAGGAGAGCGAGATCTACAGCGGGATCAACGAGCCGAGCCGGAGCCCTCGACCCTGGCCGTCGTCCAGTGTCGAGAAGCTAGGCGAGGTCGAGCCCGCAGCCCCCGCTCACTCGATCTCGGAGCGCCTGACAGCCAGGGTGCACCGCCACGAGGTAGAGGTAAGCGAGAGCCGTACAGTGCCCGAGGCTGCAACGCCGGGAACTCCAGCCAAGTCCGTTCCTTCTGCCCCGAGCAGCTCGTTTGAACGGCCGCCCGAACAAGTCGAGCAGAAGCAGGTTCGTAAACCGGAGCCGCAGCCCGAGTCTGCGAAGCGCGAAGAGCCCGTGCTGCCGGCGCTAAGTGGCAGCGCTTCCCGGTCTCCTTCCGAGGCGGTGCGCGCGCCTCGCAGCGAGCCGCTGCCCGTGCGCGCAGAGCCGCACTCCATGATGGCCGAGATCGCCGCCGGCCCCGATGCCCGCAAGGCAGGCCCGATCGGAGGTTGGAACGTCTGGCAGCTCGAGCGGCTGCTCGACGCTCAGGCCAAGCCCGACCCGAAGCGCGACTACGAGCGCTCGATGATGCTCGTCTACCTGCGCGAGTTCGCCGATTCCGACGGCCAGCTGCCGCCGGAGTTCGATGATCTAGTGCGCGAGACGTTTTCCGATCTAGTGCACGGCCCTGCGAGCTAGTGTCAGCCGCCGTGCACATGCTCGGCCCGGCCGGCCTCTCCTCTGATTTCCGGTCGTTCGAGCGAGGCCGGCAGCTGTGAGGCTCCTCGCCCAGCGAGTAGGGGTGCTGGCCGGTGTGGCGCTGATCGCCATGCTGGGGACCCTTGCTCTTATGCACCGCTCAAACTCGAGCCCGTCGTCTGCGACGCAGACGGTGAAGGCGGTGCCCGCTCCGGGCACCAGTTGGAACGAGGTTCGCGCCGGCATCCTCTCACTCACCGAAAAGGGAAAGAAGACCGCCTGCGGCGTCAGTATCGGTGTCACGACCTTCGGCGTGGCGCACCCGAGCCTTCCCTGCGGCACGAGGATCTTCATCGCCTACGGCGACATACGGGTACTGACCCAGGTAATTGCCCGCGGGCCCTACGTTCCGGGCCGGGAGCTCGATCTCACCCCGGCGCTGGCCGTCAAGCTGAACATCAGCGGCGCGACCGACGTCCGCTGGCGCTTCGCTCGGTAGTCGAGCGGCGCCGCGCTACAGTAAAACGGTTCGACCCTGTTCGGAGCTTCGTGCAACAACGTAGAACCAACACCAAGTAAAAGGGAGCCCGCGTCCGAGCGGCGGCGCCGCCTCTCGCGAGGAGCGCCAAGGCGAGGCAGGGCACCCACCTGGCTTACCAGGTTCACTTGGGCGCGAAGTTGCGGCAGGGTGGAATCGCAAGGGGGGCTTCGGCCCCCCTTGCTACGCCGAAAGTCCGCCCTCCTTTGGGAGGGCATGAGGACTTTCGGCGGTTAGTACGAGAACGAGCCACCGCGCCTGCGGCGCGGATGCCTCGTCTGTTCCTAGAAGCGAGGCGGGTTGGCCGTTGGTGTGGGCAGTGTTTGCGATGTTGCCGGCTGGGGACGGCGTTGAGTGAGCCGCGCCCGCGCATGTCGGTCGCGGCGGCCCGAAAAACTACGTCCCATGTTTTCGGCCAACGGAAGTCGCCAGACTTCCGTTGGCAAAGCTAGCCTGACTGCATGAGAACGGCCTTCGGGGATGCGGCGATCGGTGGCGATTGGGCTTCGGTTCAGCTGCGTCTGCGGGGCGAGCAAATTGTCGAAGCCGATGCGGATGGGTTGGACGAGAAGCTGGACGGGCTGAGCCTGCTGGAGGCGGCCGCGGTCGGCGGCGAGCCGCTCGCGCTGGAGGCGCTCGCGGCGGCGCTCGGGCCGGTGTTTCGGGCGGCGCCCGATCCGGAGCGGGTGGCGGTGGCGATGTCCGGCGGCGTGGATAGCGCTGTTGCTCTGCTCGCGGCGGGGCCCAAGGCGATTGGGGTCACGCTCAGGCTCTGGACCGATCCCGACGGCCCGGATAGCGAGGCGGCCTGCTGCTCGCCGGATTCGGTGCGCCTGGCGCGGGCTACCTGCCATCGGCTGGGGCTGCCGCACGTCACGCTCGATCTGCGCGACGAGTTCTACCTGGCGGTGGTGGAGCCATTCGTCCGCAGCTACGGCGCGGGCCTGACGCCGAATCCCTGCGTTCGCTGCAACGGCACTTTCCGCTTCGGCCGCTTGCTTGCCTTCGCCCGCCGCGCCGGAGCCTCGCGCCTGGCAACCGGTCACTACGCGCGTCTCGTCGAGCGGCAGGGGAAGTTGCTCATAGCCTGCGCCCGCGACCGCGAGAAGGATCAGTCTTACATGCTTGCCGGGCTCGATCCGGGGTTGCTCGATCGGCTCTGGTTTCCGCTCGCCGAGCTGGAAAAGAGCGAGACGCGCGAGCGTGCCGCGGTCGCCGGTCTCGAGGTCGCAATGCGGCCCGAGAGCCAGGAGGCTTGCTTCCTGGCCGGCGCCGATTACCGCGACTTCCTCGAGCGCCGCGGTCTCCTCTCGAGTAGCGGCGAGGTGGTTGACGAAAGCGGCAAGCGGCTCGGCCAGCACGACGGCTACTGGCGCTTCACGCCCGGGCAGCGGCGTGGTCTGGGTATCGCCTCGAGCGCGGGGCCGCTCTACGTGCTGCGAACCCAAGCCAAGAAGAATCTGGTCGTGGCCGGCCCCGAGCAGGCACTCGCGCGCCGCAGCGTCAGCGCGCGCGGAAAGCTCTACTTGCCGCTACGACGCGCCGAGGCGAAGCTTCGCTATCGCTCGCCCGCTCTACCGGCCGAAGTCGAGCCCACCGCCGGCGGTTTCCGGCTTCATCTGGCTGAGCCGGCTTTCGCCGTTGCGCCCGGCCAGGCCGCGGTGCTCTACGACGACGAGGTTGTGGCCGGGTTCGGTTTGATCACATCCGCGCGAGAAAATTGAGGCAAATTCCGAGCTAGGCGCTCTCCAACGAACATCTCATCTTCAATAGCCTCGATGAGCCTATCCCGGCAGGCCTGCACGACCGATGCGGCCGATTCGCGGCGCCAGTCGCCGCCCGAACCGCTCACCGCACTACCAGTGCGTTTTCGCGGCTTGTGCGGCTCCTGGCATCCACGCCTCGACCACCTCGGCCGCGCATTCCCACCGGGATAGGCTCTAAGATCAATTCCGATGCTTCTTCTCTCGTCCACAGCCAGCAGCATCGCCTACGCAGCACTCGCCTTCTTTTTGATCGCGATCGGGCTGACACTCGGCTACGCCCTCCTTCGCCTGGCCGGAGTCTTCGGTCGCGTCTCCTCCCTGGTCAAGGGCGTCGAGCAGGAGGTGCTACCGGTCATCAACAAGGCGGGCGGCTCGATAGATCGCGTTAACGGTCAGCTCGACAAGCTCGATGTCGTGACCGACAGTGCGGTCAGTGCGGTCGGCAGCATCGACAGCGGCGTGCGCACCGTCGCCGGCGCCGTCAAGTTCCCGGCTAGGAAGATCGCCGCCGCGTCGGCCGGTCTTGCGCACGGTTTCGCATCCTTCAAGGTCGAACGCGACTTCGCGGCGGCCATGGCGGCGGCACGTTTCGCCGCCCAGGAGCGCGAGAACCGCTTCGCTGAGGAGTTCGACTCCCAGGTCGAAGAGGAGAAAAGCGCGAGCGAGGAGTAGGGCCTTGGACGAGATCGTCCTCAAACTGCCCCGCGAAGCTTGCTGGCACAGCGTCGCCTACCTCGTACTGGCGGGCCTGGCCGCGCGTCTCGAGTTGACGGTCGAAAACCTCGAGGACTGGCAGCTCGCACTGACCGAGTTACTCGGTCGCCAGCGTCCCGACGGCCGCCTGGAGATCGTCTTCCGCGTCTCGCCCGAGCAGCTCGAGACTCGCTTCGGACCGGCCGACAGTCAGCTTCTGACCGAGCTCGAGTGTCACGAGGACGGTGTTTGCCTACACCGAGTTCTCTCGACTCTCACCGACAGCGTGGAGGTTGAGAGCAGTAACGACGAGCGCTGGGTCGTGCTGCGCAAGGCAATCGTTCACCCGGACGGCACGCGCTGAGGCCGGTCCGTGTTGAGCTGGATCGAGGCCGCTGGTGAACGCTGACGACAGAGAGCTTCTTCGCCGCTACCAGGAGCAGGGCGATCGGGCCGCGCGCGAGCAGCTGATCGAGCGCTACATGTCGTTGGTGCGCTCGCTCGCGCGTCGCTACGCCTCGCGCGGCGAGCAGCTCGACGACCTCGTTCAGATCGGCGCTATCGGCCTGATCAAGGCGATCGATCGCTTCGACGTCAGCCGCGGCTTCGAGCTGACCACCTACGCGACGCCGAACATCATCGGCGAGATCAAGCGCCACTTCCGCGATCACGGCTGGGCGGTGCGGGTACCGCGCGGCTTGCAGGAACTGAGCATTCAGTTAATGCGCGTCGTGGAGCAGTTGACCGGCGAGCTCGGTCGCTCGCCGACGATTCCCGAACTGGCCGAGGCGACCGGAGCGAGCGAGGAAGAGGTGCTGGAGGCGCTCGAGACGAGCCGTGCCTACAGCCCGCTCTCGCTCTCGGCCGGCCCGAGCGGCGACGATGATGAGCTCGACCCGCTCGAGTCGCTCGGTGTGGAGGAGCACGAATACGAGCTTTCGGAGGACCGAGCCGTGCTCGAGCCGGGGATGCGAGCTCTCGACCCGCGCGAGCGGATGATCCTCAACCTGCGCTTCTACGACGGACTGACCCAGTCACAGATCGCCCAGCGGGTCGGCATCTCGCAGATGCACGTATCGAGGCTGATCCGGCGCGCGCTCGAGAAGGTGCGGGCCGAGGTGGCTCCCGAGCTCGACAACCGAGAAGACTGACCCGAGCCCACTCCCAGCGAGGCGCTGGAGCGGGCATTCGATCGATCTCACGAGCCCGCGAACGCGGCCGGTCGCCTCGAGCGAGGCCCAGAAGCTGCCTGCGTACCAATAGAATCTCGGCATGCGCACCTCCGCTGAGCTGAGAGAGGGCTACCTCTCCTACTTCCAGAGCAAGGGCCACCTGCTTACGCCCTCCAGCTCGCTCGTGCCCGCGGCTTATGACCCCTCGGTGCTGCTGACGACCGCCGGTATGCAACCGCTGATGCCCTACTTCCTCGGGCTGGAGCAACCGCCGGCGCCGCGCCTGGCCTCGGTGCAGAAGTGCTTCCGCACCACCGACATCGACGAGGTCGGCGCCACGGCCCGCCATCTCACCTTCTTCGAGATGCTCGGCAACTTCTCGTTCGGCGACTACTTCAAGGACGGAGCGATCGATCTGGCCTGGGAGTTCGTGACAGGTCATATGAAGCTCGATCCGGCGAAGCTCTGGGCCACCGTCTACCGCGGCAACCCGGCCCATTCGCTTGGCCCCGACGAGGCGGCGATCGCCGCCTGGGAACGGGTCGGCATTCCGTCCGAGCGAATCGTCCGGCTGGGCGAGGACAACTTCTGGTCGGCCGGCCCAACGGGGCCTTGCGGGCCGTGCTCGGAGATCTATTACGACATGGGGCCCGAACTGGGCTGTGGCAAGCCGGACTGCGCCCCGGGCTGCTCCTGCGACCGCTACCTCGAGTTCTGGAATCTTGTCTTCACCGAGTTCGAGCAGCACTCCGACGGGCGCCTGACGCCCCTTCCGCGCCAGAACATCGACACCGGTATGGGCCTGGAGCGCGGCAGCGTCATCTTGCAAGGCGCGGGCTCGGTCTACGAGATCGACAGCTTCCAGGAGATCATGGATTGGGTCGCCGAGGCTTCCGGCACGCGCTACGGTGAATCGGAGGCCGCGACCAAGGCGCACAGAGTCGTCGCCGATCACGGACGGGGAATGGTCTTTCTCGCCGCCGAGGGAGTGAAGCCGGGCAACCTCGGCCGCTCCTACATCCTGCGCCGCGTTATCCGCCGCGCCGTCCAGCACGGCTCCCGCCTGGGGCTCGAAGCGCCCTTCCTCTCACGCCTGGCGGAGGTCGTGATCGAGCAGATGGGTGGCGTTTATCCCGAGCTGAAGGAGCACTCCCAGGAGATCGCGATCGTCCTCAGCGACGAGGAGGAGCGCTTCTCGCAGACGCTTGATCGAGGCATGCGCCTGTTTACAGATGTCGCGAAGGGCAAGCAAGTCTCGGGCGACGACGCCTTCAAGCTGCATGACACCTACGGTTTTCCCGTCGAGCTGACCCGTGAGTTGGCGGGTGAGCGGGGAATGAGCGTCGACGAGAAGGGCTTCGCCAAGCGAATGGAGGAGCAGCGCGAGCGCTCGCGGGCCGGTGTCAAGGGCGAGAACTTGCGCGTCGCGGAGTTCTCCAAAGAGGCCGGCTTCAAGACGGAATTCGTCGGCTACGAGAAGACCGAGCTGCTGACCCAGATCGGCGCGCTGGAGGAGATCGCCGAGGGGCTCTTCATCGCCAAGCTGAGGGAGTCGCCCTTCTATCCCGAGGGCGGCGGGCAGATCGGCGATCAGGGCTTCATCGAGAGCGAGGAAGCCGGCGCCGACGCCAGGGCCGAGATCGAGCAGACCTTCCGCTTCGAGGACGATCAGGCGCTGCTCTTCCGCGGCGAAGGCTTCAAGGCCGGATACAGAGTGCGCGCGGCCGTGCTCTGGTCGGCGCGCTTCCCGACCATGGCCAACCACACTGCGACGCATCTACTGCACAAGGCCTTGCAGCAGGTACTGGGCGAGCATGCGCGCCAGGCCGGTTCGGCCGTGCGGCCCGAGAAACTGCGCTTCGACTTTTCGCACGACAAGGCCCTGACGGCGGCCGAGCGCGAGGAGATCGAGCGCCTCGTCAACGAGGACGTCTTCGCCAACCATCCCGTGCACACGTTCGTGACGCCGATCGCGGAGGCCAAGGAGCTGGGGGCGATGGCGCTCTTCGGCGAGAAGTACGGCGACATGGTGCGGGTGGTCGAGGTGCAGGACGTCTCGCGCGAGCTCTGCGGCGGCACGCACGTGCGCTCGAGTGCCGAGATCGGCGCCTTCGTCATCACCTCGGAGGGCTCGATCGGATCGGGCCTACGCCGCATCGAGGCTGTTACTTCGGGCGCGGCGGTGAATCTGCTGCGGGAGCGCGCGGCCGAGGGCGAGAAGCTGCAGAGCGAGCTTGAGCGCGTGCGCAAGGAGGCCAAGAAGCGTCCCAGCGAGGCCGGTGGCGCCGGGCCCGAGATCGCGATCGCCCGCGAGGAGGAGCTGGGCGGAGTCAAGATCGTCGTCGCCGAGGTCAAGGGCGTCGACGCCGAGGGATTGCTGGCCGTCTCCGACCAGCTGAAGAACAAGAACGCGCCGGCGGCCGTGGTTGTCGGCGCGGTCGAGGATGGGCGCGTCAACCTGGTCTGCAACTTCGACAAGTCGCTAGAGGAACGCGGGCTCGACGCGGTTGCGGTTGTGCGCGCGGCGGCGGCGCTGGTCGGCGGTGGCGGCGGCGGGCGAGCAGGCATGGCCCGGGCCGGCGGCAAGGACCCCGCGAAGCTGCCCGAAGCGCTTCAAGCCGCGGCCGAAGCGATATTGAGCGCGCTCTGAGCGCCGCAGAAGTCGCGGGCGCTGAATCGGGCCCGGCAGCCCGGCGGCTAGAATCGCCTGCGGTGAAGGTGCTTGCGCTCGATTACGGATCCGCCAGGACGGGAGTCGCCGTCTCGGATCCGAGCGGCCTCATTGCCCGCCCGCTCACGGTCGTAGAGCAGGTCGGAACAAAAAAGGGCAGCGAGCGCCTACTGGCCGTGATCGCCGAGGAGCAGCCCGAGCAGATCGTCGTCGGCCTCCCTTTGACCATGCGCGGCGAGCACGGCAAACAAGCCCGCGAGACCGATCTCTTCGTCGCGCGCTTGCGCGAGAGCGTGACCGTCCCCGTCGAGCTCTTCGATGAGCGTCTGACCACCGTTCTGGCCGCGCGGACTCTGTCGGATACGCCCGAGGACGCTCGCGCCGCTGCCCACCTACTGGAAAGCTTCCTGGAATGGTCGAGCAACCGCGAAAACTGAGCCTGCCGCCCGGCTATCAGCCGCCGCGGCGAGGGCTTACGCGCTGGCAAATCGTCCGCCGGCGCTTGATCGCGCTGCTCATTCTGGCCGGATTGATCGGGGTGCTAGCTGTCGTCCTGCATCTCGCGCTCAACCGCAACTCGCACTCGAGCGCGACCACAACGATGGTCGTCAAGCCGCTCAAGATCGTCTTCCCCGAGGGCTTCACACGCCGGGATATGGCCGCCCGCATCGCTTCGATCGACGAGATTGCGCGCCGGCAGCGAGGCATCAATCCGTCACTCTCGGAGAGTCGGTACCTGAAGCTGACGCGCAGCTCGGTGCTGCCCGGGCGTTACGCCGGCGACGGCAAGTCGCGGATGCTGGAGGGCTTCCTCTTCCCGGCCACCTACGAGTTCCTCGGCTCGACCTCGACCGATCGGCTGGTGAGCGACCAGCTCGTTGCCTTCCGCACGGCCTGGAAGAAGCTCGATCTGCGCTACGCGCGCTCCAAGAACCTCACGCGCTACGACGTGCTGATCATCGCTTCGATGATCGAGAAGGAGGCCTTCTCGCCCGCCGAGCGTGCAAAGGTGTCAGGCGTGATCTATAACCGCCTGCACGCGCACATGACACTAGGCATCGACGCAACGCTTCGTTACGGGCTCAATCTGAAGCCGACCAAGTCGCTCTCGCCGTTCCTGAACAGCTCGAGCCCCTACAACACGGGCCGCCGGCTCGGATTGCCGCCAACTCCGATCGCCAACCCCGGGCTGGCCTCGCTGCAGGCCGCCGCCCATCCCGACCGGCACCATCACTACCTCTACTATCTGCGCAAGCCAGGCACGAAGCGGCACTACTTCACTTCGAGCTACGACGACTTCGTCGCTCACGAGAGATCCTGGGGGTACATCAAGTGATTGCCGGTACTACTCGTTTGGTCGGCTTGATCGGTGATCCGGTGGAGCATTCGCTATCGCCGCGAATGCAGAACGCGGCCTTCGAAGCCTGCGGGCTCGATTGGGCCTACGTGCCGCTGCACGTGCAGCCGAAAGCGCTCGCCGCTGCCCTGCGCGGGCTGGCTGCGCTCGGCTTCGTCGGAGCCAACGTGACGATTCCACACAAGCTGGCCAGCTGCGAGCTCTGCGACGAGCTCTCAGAGGTTGCCACTCGCGGCGGCTCGGTCAACACGGTCATCGTGCGCGACGACGGCACCCTGTTTGGCACCTCGACGGACGGCCTGGCCGTCACCGGCGCGGTCGAGCCACGGGGCGCCGATGTGCTGATGCTCGGCGCCGGCGGTGCGGCCCAGGCGCTGGCGGCGGCCTTCGTGGATGCGGGAATTGCCTCGCTTGCGATCTCCAGCGCCGAGCGCGCCGAGGAACTGGCGGCCTTTGTACGCGCGCTCGCGCCCGAGCTCGAGGTAGGCGTGCTGGAGTGGCCGCCGAGCGGCAAGCAGGCGCAGATCATCGTCAACGCGACGCCGATCAAGGACGAGCTTCCCGTCCCGCCGGGCTCTGGGCAACAGGTCGTCGATCTGGCCTACAAGCCGGACGGATCGCCCACGGCGCTGATCGCGGCGGCGCAAGAAGCGGGTTGCCGAGTGGTGGTAGACGGGCTAGAGGTACTCGCGCGCCAGGGCGCCGCCTCCTTCGAGCATTGGACGGGCATCGAGGCGCCGATCGACGTCATGCGTTCCGCCATCCGCCCCGATAAGCCTTTCCGGATGAATCGGCGCAGTCCTGGCGAGATCGGCTTCTAGCCAATAGATTGGAGACATGACACTTTCGCTCTCAAGCGCAGGGGAGTCGCACGGGCCGGCGCTCGTGGCGATCTTGAGCGGTTTGCCGGCCGGGCTGGAGGTCGATCGGAAGCAGATCGAAGCCGATCTGAGCCGGCGCCAGCAGGGCTACGGCCGCTCGCCGCGCCAGCAGATCGAGCAGGACAAGATCGAGGTGCTGGCCGGGCTACGCCACGGAAAGACGCTTGGTACACCGCTGGCGCTTGTCGTCCGTAACCGCGATCACGAGCACTGGACCTGGGGCATGAATCCCTGGCCGCCCGAGGGCGAGCCGGAGGGGAAGGGCACCGAGCCGGTGACCCTGCCACGACCCGGCCACGCCGATCTCTCCGGGCTGCAGAAGCATGATTTCGACGACGTGCGCAACGTGCTCGAGCGGGCCAGTGCGCGGCACACAGCCGTTTTCGTCGCCGCCGGCTCGGTCGCCAAGCAGCTGCTGCGCGAGATCGGGATCGAGGTTGCCGGCGAGGTGCTCCAGATCGGTACCGCGAAAACCGAGAATGCCATGAACGCGGCGATAGACAGGGCGCGGCGCGAGCAGGACACGCTCGGAGGCATCGTCCAGGTGCGCGCCAAGGGCGTTCCGCCCGGGCTCGGCTCCTACGCCGACAAGGGCGATCGCCTGGACGGCCGTCTGGCCCAGGCGTTGATGGGCATTCAGGCCGTCAAGGGGGTCGAGGTTGGCGAGGGCTTCGCGCTTGCGCAGTTGCCCGGCTCGCAGGCCCACGACGAGATCTTCCGCGACGAGCGCGGCTACTACCGCGAGACCAACCGGGCCGGCGGCCTCGAGGGCGGCGTCACAAACGGCGAGGACGTCGTCGTGCGCGCCGCGATGAAGCCGATTCCGACTCTGATGAAGCCGCTCCGCTCGGTGGACGTGGCCAGCGGCGAGCCCGCCGAGGCGCTGGTCGAGCGCTCGGATACGACTGCCGTGGAGGCATTGGCGGTTGTCGCCGAGGCCGCGGTTGCCTTCGAGCTGGCTAAAGCCGCCAAGGAGAAGTTCGGCGGCGACGCCATTGGCGATTTCATCGCCGCCTACAGGGCCTACATCGAGCGGATCGACTGGTCACACCGGTAGTCGTCGTGCCTCGCCCGACTCACGCCCTCGACCGCCATATCGCCCTCGCCGGCTTCATGGGCGCCGGTAAGACGACGCTGGGCTCCGATCTGGCCCTCGCGCTGGGGCGCAACTTCGTCGACGTGGACGCCGAGGTCGAGCGCGAGGCGGGTATCTCGATCGCGGAGATCTTCGCCGCCCACGGCGAGAGCAAGTTCCGGCTGCTTGAGGAGCGGCGCATCCGCGAGCTGCTGGAAACCTCCGAGCCGGCTGTGATCGCGCTCGGCGGCGGCGCTCACGGCGCCGAGGCGACCAGAAGAGCGCTCGAAGAGAGCGCCTTCACGATTCTGCTCGAGGTGGACGTGGGCAAGGCCTGGCGCCGCGTTTCCGGAGCCAGCAAGCGCCCGCTGGCGAGCGACGAGGCGAGCTTCCGCAAGCTCTACGCCGAGCGCCTGCCCGTCTATCGCGACTACGCCGACGCGGT
Source organism: Gaiellaceae bacterium (assembly GCA_036511185.1). GTDB lineage: Bacteria > Actinomycetota > Thermoleophilia > Gaiellales > Gaiellaceae > Fen-549. The sequence continues at coordinate 173 of DATCCQ010000040.1, read as the reverse complement.
CTGTACCAGTGTGGAGAGCGCGATCCTGGCCGCGGGCGGGGTGGAGGTCGCGCCCGGGGCGCTAGCTCGCTTAGGCGAGCTGGCGCCGGAAGAGGGCAGAATCGCCTTGATCGTGGACGAGAACGTTCGCCGGCTCTACGGCGCCGCGGCGGAAAAAGCGCTTGGCGACCGGC
>DATCCQ010000039.1:0-2910 GCA_036511185.1 Gaiellaceae bacterium | reverse complement strand
CGGAGCAGAATCGAACTGCTGTACGAGGCTTTGCAGGCCTCTGCCTAGCCACTCGGCCACCGCGCCGTGCGGCGAATCGTAGTACAACGCTGGCGATCCCTCACCCGCTCTGGAACTCGAGCTCTCTCAGTCGGGCGGCTCGTTTCTTCGCTCTCGCCCGATGAGTATCGATCACAACCTCTGCAAGGCGACCCCGCCGTCTATCCTGTCGCCCGCATGAAGAAGCGACCCGACATCCAGGGCCTGCGTGCGCTGGCGATTGCCTACGTCGTGCTCTTCCACGCCGATCTTTCTTTCCCGGGCGGATTCACCGGCGTCGACATCTTCTTCGTCATCTCCGGCTTCGTGATCGCCGGCACGTTGCTCGGAGAGCTTGGCAGGAGCGAGCGCCTCAGCCTACGCGGGTTCTACGCCCGTCGGGCCAGGAGGATCCTGCCGGCACCGGCGGTGATGTTCGCCTTCGTCGCGCTCATCGGAATACTGGCCGACCCGGCCGGGACTCAGCACATGGCGGCCATGACCGGCATCGCGGCGTCGGCTCTCGTCTCGAACTTCTATCTCGCCACCTTGCCCACCGGTTACTTCGATGTGAGCACGCAGCTCAATCCGCTGCTGCACACCTGGATGCTGTCGGTGATCGCGCAGATCTACCTCGTCTTTCCGCTGCTCCTGCTGGCGGGCTGGCGGCTCGATCACTCCCGGCTGGGCCGTGGCCGAGGCAAGCGATGGACATGGGCCGTTATCGCTGTAGCTTCGGCGCTGTCTTTCCTGCTTTCTTTCGCCCTTTCGCGTGGTTACTCCCCGTCCGGCTCCGGCGTTCACCCCAAGCTGGCCTTTTATTCCTCGCCAACGCGTGCCTGGGAGTTCGGGGCGGGCGCCTTGCTCATGCTGGCGCTGCCGCTGCTCGAGCGCCTCCCTGCCTGGTGCGCGATCGTGCTCGATCTCGCCGGGGCGACCGCGCTGGGCCTGTCCGCCTTTTACGTCCACGAGGTGGGCTTCAGCGAGACTTCAGCTCTACTGCCCGTCGCAGGCGCCTGCCTGCTCATCGCCGGCGGAACCCGGGCGCCGTTCGGGGCCTCGCGTCTGCTAAGCCTTCGTCCAATGGTCTGGTTCGGCGATCTCTCCTACAGCGTCTACCTCTGGCACTGGCCGCTGATCATCTTCGCCAAAGCGCTTTGGCCGAACTTGGGTTGGGTCGTTCCGGTCGCGGCCGTGGTAAGCCTCCTCCCCGCTTGGCTCAGCTATCGCTTCGTCGAAAACCCGATCCGCTACCGTGCGCGCTCGGGAACGCGCTCGCCGGTAACCATACGCGCCGTATTAGCGTTTGCGTCGATCTGCATTGCGATACCAGTCCTAGCCAATGTCGGCCTGTTGCAGGCGCAGAAGGCCCTCGGCTCGACGTCGGCCATGAAGAGCTGGAAGCGGGCCGAGCTGATGCACGCCTACAGCCATCGCGGCTGCGGTAGCTGGACGCCGCTCGGAAAGCGGCACAACCCCCGCTGCACTTTGACCGTTCGCCATGCACGCGGCGAGATCGTCCTCTTAGGCGACTCGAACGCGGCTCATTTCGCCGATCCTGTCGTTCGGGCGGGCAACCGCGCCGGCTACAACGTGACCATCACCACTCCTTCCTCCTGCCCCTATCTCGGCCTGCGGCTGAAGCGGATCGACGGCGAGAACAAGCTCTGTCCGATCTTTGGCTCGGATTCGCTGGCCTATATCGCCCGCTCGAAACCAAGCCTGCTCGTGCTCGCGACCCGTACCGACTTCTATCTTCAGAATCCCGATGATGGGCTCGGCGTGGTTGGGCAAGGAGAGCTGACCTTCAACGACAAGGCCAAAGCCCGTCTCTGGCGGCTCACGCTCGGCGCGGAGCTTAGGACTCTGAACAAGGCCGGAGTGCCGGTCTTGCTCTTCAATCCGGTCCCGGTGCTGCCAACCGATCCCTCCACATGTGCGGTCGTTCGCGTTCTCACCGGCACCTGTTCCAGCTCGCTTCCGCGCAGCTCGGTGGACAGATGGCTGCACCTCGCGGTCCGGGCCGAAGACGCCGCGGCTACCACCGGACCGGCGACCTGGGTGCTGAACTTCGAGAATCAGCTCTGCAGCAAGAGCCGCTGCTCAACGGCCCGCAACGGCATCACCCTCTACCGCGACTCACGCCATCTCAGCGTGGACGGCTCGCTGTCCTTAACGGGCACTATCCAGCGCGCGATCGTCGCTCACGCAATACCCAAGAAGTGATCTCGAGGGCACATTGGATTGACGTCGTAGCGGACTGCGATCGACCTAACGCCACCTGCCGAGTCTCACAGACCGACCTGCGCGGGCGCGGCTCACAGACGCTCGTCCGTGCGCAATCTGGACCCCGCAAAACAACATCGGTCAGCCCGTCCCGCTCCTAGGATTACCACGCTGAGCCCCGCGGCAAAGCCGCGGCTCAGCGTCCCATCTTGCAGGCAAGCGAAAGTCACCGGATTTTCGCTTGATAAAGCGGATGAAGGGATTCGAACCCTCGACCTTCTGCATGGCAAGCCGAAGGTTCTACGGCTGGAAGGCAGGCACCCTGCCGCGTAGGTTCAGCACCAAAGCGCGCCGACGCAAGGCGCAGAGGCGCAGCCGTAGATGGTGGTTGGCGCAGCGCCGGGAAATCAAGCTAATGCGCGCAGACGCCCATGTAGCGAGGTGATCGTGAGCGCGGCCGTGCTCCTCGCTGGGAATCTTCCTTGCGAGAGCTGGGGCAGCGGAGCCCATCCCACTGCCCCAGCTGGTCTCACCGTGCATGAGCTGGCCGAACACTCGCCTGCCGCGCAGTTCAAGCGTCGGAGAGCAATGCGAGCGCTCCTCTTCGACTGCGCCCGGCGCGGCTTGGTCGATCGCGATGAAGAGCGGTATCACCTGACCGCGGAC
>DATCCQ010000038.1:0-9418 GCA_036511185.1 Gaiellaceae bacterium | reverse complement strand
TTTCCGCTCACAAACTCCAGTCGTACGGCCGCCGCCGTCACGCGCTCTTCGAAATCGCTGCTGCCGAAGGAGAAGCGATAGTCGAGAAACTCAACCACATAGTCGTTACCGGAGCGGTAGTTGGGCTGCCTTGCCACGTCGCCAGGATAGCCTCGCGGCGGCTTGTGAAAGTCGAGTAAGACCGCCCGCAGTCTTTATGACTTCTTTATAGACGGCTCCTACCGTGGGCAATGAGAGCAGGAAGGAATATCCGACGTGACTTGACGTTCGGATCTTCGTTCCAAATTAGAACACGGCTTACCGTAGGATTCCCGATACGGCACAACACACTGGACGGAGCCTAACCCGGAGGGCTCCGTCCAGTTTTTCTCTCCTCTATTCTCGCGCGTGAGGGCTCTCCAGCTACCCGATCCGTCGCTCACGGCGTCTCTAGAAACGCCTCCAGCGGCGATTCTGCTCGATCGCGAAGAGCCTGTTATAGTCAAACGAGAGACGGCTTTCGAAGGAAGTCGGCAAGATGCAGCGGGCGCTTCGTGGAATCGCGAAGCCACGATGTGGCCGTCTAAGCGAGCGCTTGAGCAGTCGGCACAAAGTCCTAACGCTTGTAGTCCTGGTTCTGGCGCTGCTTACGCTGGCGGCCGTGCCCGCAGGATCCGAACCACGGCTCTATGCCTGGAGTGATGGCGTCTCCACCTCCAAGGATGATCTCGCGAATCAGGCCGAGCAAGTGCGCTCCAACTGCGTTAAAAAGCCGGTAGCAATCAAGAAGATGAGCCTGACGAAGGCGCTTGCGCAGATCAAGACGAGTCTGAAAAAAAAGGAGAGTCCCTTAGCGCTCAAGGCCTTCACGAAGAGCGCCGACGCGCGCACGGTCGGGAAAGCGGGCGGAGCGGCATTTGGGGCGGTCGCTGCCGGTAAGCCATGGGCGGCGGTCGATGCGCTCTTGCGCGTTCACGAACTTGACAAGCGTAACGCCGTGCCGCTCATCGACCTGGCCGGGATCGTGACCGCGCAAGGGATGCCGAAGGAAGGGCTTGCGCTACTTGATGCCGCCGCCAAGCTGCATACAAAGGGCTCCGCTCCGATGGGGATTTCATGGAATGCCCTGGCGCTCAACAACCGAGGTTACGCGCTGCTCATGCTCGGCCATCTAAAGGAGGCCAAGCCTCTGCTCGTCAAGGCCGAGCAGGCCGAGCCGCTGCTGTCGGAGGCCCGCCAGAACCTCGACGCCGCCGACCAGTGCACCTGGGCGGCGGGCGGGGGGCACGGCGACCCGCCGGTCATCGCCGATCCTCCGTTCTGGCGAGAGAGCAAGTCGAGCGATATCACGACCAATGACAAGGGAGATCCGATCCCGGTGGCCTCGAGCTTCCTCGACCTCTCGCAGGGCACCGAATGGCAGCCGGTGCTAGTCAGGATCCCCGACTCGCCCGAGCAGGGCTCGACCATGGGTGACTACTACACAAATACCCAAGCCACCATCAGTAACGAGATCATCGCGAATTCGACCAAGGCCGCCGGCCTCAAGTCGGCTCCGTCGAACAGTCTCACCGACCAGCGCACGCAAGCGATCTGGAACGCGCTCAATACCGCGCATTGGCAGCCTGACCTCAAGCCGCTCTACAAGGCATACGACGACTTGTATCTCGCGCTCTCCAGCGACAGCAACGCCGGGTTCGGTGCCATTCTCGACCCGGCGAAACCGCTCACCGAATCGTACGACGAGTGCATTCCGAAAGGCGCCGAATACGAGGCGTGCATGCATGCCGTTTGTACGGAGAAGACGGCTTCGCTCCAAGCTAGCTGGAAGCCGCGGATGGCAGCGGTAAACGATGCGGACCTGCGCTGGGAAGCCGCCTACTGGCGCTACGCCACGGCGGTCGCTGCCAACGTCCTCGATCCGGCTCAGCACCAGAGAATGCTCCTGGATGCCAGGAGCCAGATGCTCGCAGAGCGCTACAACGTTCTGATGCTGGCGGCTAATTGGGTGTATCTGGCCGATGAGGGTGTTGCCAGCGAATTCTGCCTTGGACCACCTCCTACGGCGCCGGCGGCCGGGACGCTCCCGAATCAGGACGACTCCAAGGCCTGCCCGCCCTCGCTGAAAGGCGTCAAGGTTGCGTTCAAGGTCTCGGACGTCTTCAAGTTCTCGGTCGCCTGCGAGAAGATCGAGTTCGAGATCGCGACCAAGGGCTGGCTCGGCGCGTTCGCGAACGTGAGCTACAACCCGAAGAGCGGCCAGACCACGGTGTTCACCGGCGGCAAGATGTCGGGGGGTGGTGCGACCGGGAAGGTCGGTGGCTTCATGACCATCGGGCGAGACGGTAGCCCGATCGACGGCGGGATACGAGTCTCGGGCTCGATGGAGGTTGGAGCCGGCGGCGCGTCGATCTCGCGCTCGAACACCCTCGATCTCGGTGTGGCTGGGGCGGTCAACTGGCCGAGGTAACGGGCTTTCGGGGCGGCGGCGCACTATAAACTGGCTGCCGAGCTCCGTCTGGCCCTGGGCCTAGTGTTCTCTTCCCATGCAACAAGGGAAATGGACGATCTCGAGGGCCGACTGGCACGAGGTGCGGAGTCTCGCGAGCGCGCTCGAGTTGAGCGAGCTGACCGCCGCGGTGCTCATTCGCCGGGGCCTGGCCGAGCCCGAGCAAGCGCGCGCATTTCTCGCCGCCGAGGCGCCGGGGCACGACGCCTTCGCGCTGGGCGACATGACCCAAGCGGTCGAGCGGATTCGCGCCGCGGTGGGGGCTGGAGAGAAGATCTGCGTGCACGGCGATTACGACGTCGACGGGGTCGCGGCGACCGCGCTTGCTGTGCTCCTGCTGAGGGAGCTCGGCGCCGAGGTTTGTTGGGCGCTGCCGAGCCGCTTCGACGAGGGTTACGGGCTGACTCCGGGAATGCTCGAGCGGCTCGCCGGTGACGGCTGCTCGCTTGTTATCACGGTCGATTGCGGCATCACGGCGGTCGACGAGGTGGCCAAGGCCGCCGAGCTGGGGTTGGAGGTGATCGTCACCGACCACCACCGGCCGGGCGAGCGGCTACCCGATTGCCCGATCGTGGCGCCGCGCCCGTCCGACTATCCCTTCGCCGGGCTTTGCGGAACCGGCGTCGTCTACAAGCTGGGCGAGGCGCTGTTCGGCGCCGACTCGGAGTTCCTGCGCGACCAATTAGATCTCGTCTGTCTGGCCACCGTCGCCGACGTCGTGCCGCTGGTCGATGAGAATCGCTGGCTGGTCGCGGCCGGCCTCAAGAAGCTTGGCCGGACGACCAGACCGGGCCTGCGGGCGCTGATGCGCGCGGCTGGCGTCGATGCGGCGACGATCGAAACCGGCCAGATCGGCTTTCGTCTGGCGCCGCGCATCAACGCCGCCGGCCGGCTCGGTCATCCCGATCTGGCGCTCGAACTGCTGCTCGGCGAGGACGAAGAGGAGGCAAGCCGGCAGGCGCGGAAGCTTGAGGAGCTGAACCGCGAGCGCCAGGTCGTCGAGGACGGGATTCTGCGCGCGGCGGTTCAGGAGGTCGAATCCTGGCCCGAGACGAAGCGAAGCCGGCGCGCCTATGTGATTGCCGGCGAAGACTGGAACGAGGGCGTGATCGGCATCGTCGCCTCGCGGCTGGTGGAGCGTTTCTCGCGCCCGGTGGTGCTCGTCGCCGGCTCGGGCGGCGACTGGAAGGGATCGGGTCGCTCGATCCCGGCCTTCGATCTGCACAGCGGTATCGTCGCCTGCTCGAGCCTACTCGAGCGCTTTGGCGGTCACCGCGCTGCAGCCGGTTTCTCGATTCGTCCCGAGAACCTCGAGCAGTTCAGCGAGGCTTTCACCGCTTACGCCAGCGAGGCATTAAGCGACGCGGACCTGGTCTCGGTCACGAAGGTCGACGCGATCGTGCCGCCGCAGACCAAGCTTACGCTCGAGCTCTGTCAGGAGCTCGAGCAGCTGGCGCCCTTCGGGCTCGGCAACCCCGGCGTTCTTCTACTTACTTCCGGCTGTGAGCTGAGCGACCTTGCCAGCTGCGGCGACGGCAAGCACCTGCGCTTCCGCGTCAGCTCGGGCGGCTGCGACGCGGGCGGCGCCATCGCCTTCGGAATGGGGAAACAGATCGATCGCCTGCGCCGCGGCGGCCACTACGACCTAGCCTTCCGGCTGGAGGCGAACCGCTGGAACGGCACCGTCACGCCGCAGCTTCAGGTGCGGCGGATCTTCGACGAGGCACCGCGCTACGAAGAGCTGCGCGACCATCTCGTCGCAAGTTGGCGCGAGGGAGAGAGCAGTTGGGACGAGCAAACGCGCACGATCTTCACCGAGGCCGGTCTGCTGGAGGATGGCGCCGGCCGCCGCAACCTGCTCGAGTCGGAGACTTTCCGGGCTCTCGTTGCCGGGGAAGAGTCGGTCATCGCGGCTGCCTAGGGGTGAGGGCTCAGACTCGGCTCTTGCGGAGATCGAGCGCCAGCTCGAACTCGTCGCGGATCGGGATGTCGTCGAAACCGAGCTCGGGGATCTCGGGCTTGATCCGGCGCGATTTCTCTATTGCGCCTTTGCGTAGCGCGGTGAGGACGAAACCACGGCGCTGGTAGAAGCCGAGTGCGCGTACGTTGTCGTTGGTCGTAACGACCGAAAGCCGGCGGCACTCCTGTCGCCAGGCCGCGTTTGCCACCGCGGCAACCAGCGCCGAGCCGACGCCGATTCCCTCCCGCAGGCTATCGAGCGTGACCAGCTCGCACTCGCCGCCGCGCGTCTCGAAGGTGGCCAGGCCCGCCGGCTCGCCGTCGATCTCGGCCACGAAGCCTTCGAGCAGGCTCGCATCTCGCGCCTTGCCCCGGGTGACCACGACCTCGCCGCCCCAGCGCTCGCGCATCAGATCGATCGCCCAAGGGCGGTCATCCTCTGCGATTGCGCGTACCTGGACGCTCATGGCCTACGATTCTAGTAAGGGATGTAGGCCCAGGGTTTTGAGCCGACAATACACTTAGAAGATGATTGTTCTAGACGCTCTCCAGCGGCACGAGCATCTCGTCGAGGAGTTGCTCGACGAGGTGGCGGTTTATAACCCGAGGGTTGACCGGGATCTGATTTTTCGTGCCTTCGAGTTCGCTGCCAAGGCGCACGATGGCCAGCAGCGCCGCTCGGGCGAGGATTTCATCAACCATCCCTTTGGCGTCGCCAAGATCTGCGCCGAGCTTCAGCTCGACGAGCAGACGGTCGCTGCCGCGCTCCTGCACGACGTGGTCGAGGACACCGGTGTCTCGATCGCCGAGATCAGAGAGGAGTTCGGTGAGGAGATCGCGCGCCTGGTCGAAGGCGTGACCAAGCTGACCCGGATCCAGTTCCAGAGTCGAGAGCAGGTTCAGGCCGAGAACTACCGCAAGATGGTCGTGGCGATGGCCAGCGACATGCGCGTCATCCTGATCAAGCTTGCCGACCGCCTGCACAACATGCGTACGATCGAGTACCTGGGCAAGCAGAAGCAGGTGCAGAAGGCGCGCGAAACGCTGGAGGTCTACGCGCCGCTCGCCCACCGTCTCGGTATCCACACCCTCAAGTGGGAGCTCGAAGATCTCGCCTTCCAAGTGCTGCATCCCCGCAAGTACTCCGAGATCAAGGCTGTGGTCAACGAGCAGCGCTCCGACCGGGAGGCGCATGTGCGCGAGGCCGCCGCTCTGCTCAAGGCCGAGCTCGACAAGCTTGACATTCCAGCGGACATCTCCGGCCGGGCCAAGCACTTCTACTCCATCTACGACAAGATGGCCCGCAAGGGCAAGGAATTCAACGAGATCTACGACCTGACGGCGATGCGCGTGATCGTCGAACGCAAAGGCGAGGAGGGCACCCGCGACTGCTACGGCGCTCTCGGCCTGATCCACTCGCTTTGGAAGCCGATGCCCGGGCGCTTCAAGGATTACATCGCCATGGCCAAGGCGAACCGCTACCGCTCGCTGCACACGACCGTGATCGGCCCGGAGGGCAGGCCGCTAGAGATTCAGGTCAGGACGCGCGAGATGCACGAGGAGGCAGAGCTCGGTATCGCCGCCCATTGGCTCTACAAGCGCGAGCGCTCGGCCAAGGTGCAGGAGGAGGAGTGGCTCTCCTGGGTCAAGCAGCTGGTGGATTCGCAGTCCAGCCCCGCGGGCACCGATACCGGTGAGTTCATGCGCACCTTCCGTAGCGACCTGTTCGTTGACGAGGTCTATGTGTTCACGCCCAAGGGCGAGGTGAAGACGCTGCCGGCGGGCTCGACGCCGATCGACTTCGCCTATGCGGTGCACACCGACATCGGCCACCGCACCGTCGGCGCCAAAGTCAACGGGCGCATCGTGCCGCTGCACTACCGCCTGGTGAACGGTGACTTCATCGAGGTTCTCACCTCGCGCTCGCCGCGCGGCCCCTCGCGTGACTGGCTCTCGCTGGCCGTCTCCTCGCGCGCCCGCAACAAGATCCGTCACTGGTTGAGCTCGCAGAGCCGCGGCGAGACCGAGCAGAAGGGACGCGATTCGCTTGAGCACGCACTCAAGGCGCAGAACCTTCCCTACCGCCGCCTGGCGGGCTCGTCCGTGCTCGCGCAGGTCATCCGCGAGATGGGCTTCAAGAAAGCCGACGACTTCTACCAGGCACTCGGTTCGGGCAAGGTGCAGACCAACCAAGTAGTCAACAAGGTCATTCAGCGGCTCAAGACCGACGAGGCGGTTCCCGAGCAGACGCTACCGGTGAAGTCGCGCTCGAGAAGGGCAGCCGCCTCCGACAGCCTCGGCATCCGCGTGCAGGGAGTGGAAGACGCGAGCGTGCTGCTGCGCCTGGCCAAGTGCTGCAACCCGGTACCGGGCGACAAGATCGTCGGTTACATCTCGATGGGTAAGGGCATCACCATCCACCGCGACGACTGCCCGAATGTGAAGTCACTCCGCCGCAACCCCGAGCGCTTCACCCGGGTTGACTGGGACGGCGGCACGACGCAGTGTTTCCGCGTTCAGATTGCCGTCTCGGCCTGGGATCGCCCGCGCCTGCTTGAGGACGTAGCCCGCACCTTCGCCGAGCACGGGGCCAACATCGTCTCCTACGGCGGCGGGACCGAGGATCAGTTGGCCAAGAACTGGTACACGGCCGAGCTCGGCGACGTCAAGACGCTCAAGACGCTTCTGAACGCGCTCAGAAATGTGGACGCCGTGTTCGACGTCTACCGCGTAACGCCGTCCTAGCGAGCTCCCTAGGAGCGGATGATCTCGAGCACCTCGTCGCGCTTCTCTTCCATCAGCTTCTGAGAGAGCGCCTCGAGGTTGAGGCGAAGCAGCGGCTCGGTGTTCGAAGGCCGCACATTGAAATGCCAGTCGGAGGCATCGATCGAGAGCCCGTCCAGGTGAGTGACCTTGCCCTGTTTCGAGAAGTGCTTTTCCAGCTCTTCCAGCTTGGCGGCCACGTCCGAGACGCGGGTATTGATCTCGCCGGTGATGAAGTAGTGCTCGCGGTAGGGGCGCAGGATCTCCGAGAGCGGCTTCCCTTGTTTGGAGACGTACTCCAGCATCAACAGCGCGGGGATGATCCCCGAGTCGGCCTTGGAGAACTCGCGGAAGTAGTAGTGGCCCGAGACCTCGCCGCCGAAGACGGCGCCCGTCTCGCGCATGCGGTGCTTGATGAAGGCATGGCCGACGCGGTTCATCAGCGCCGTTCCGCCGGCCTGCTCGATCGTGTGCGGAACAGCCCAGCTGGCGCGCACGTCGTAGATGATCTTGGCGCTCGGCTCCTTGGCCAGGAAAGTCTCAGCAAACAGCGCGGTGACGAAGTCGCCGGGCACGAACTCGCCCGTTTCGTCGACGAAGAAGCAGCGGTCGGCGTCGCCGTCGAAGGCAATGCCCAGGTCGGCCTTCTCTTCCGTGACCTTGGCCACGATGAACTCGCGGTTCTCGGGCAAGAGCGGGTTTGGCTCGTGATTGGGGAATGAACCGTCGGGCTCGAAGTAGCAGCGCACGGCGTCGATTTGCGGCAGGCGCTCGAGCACCGGCTCGAGCATCCGTCCGCCCATGCCGTTGGCCGCGTCCACGACCACGCGCAGCGGCTTGATCGCGCTCGGGTCGATGAATGAGAGGACGCGCTCCAGGAAGGTCGGCCAGATGTCTTTCTTCTCGACGGCGCCCTTGTGGGCGACCTCGCCGAAGCCCTTCAGGGCGCGATCGCGAACTTCCATCAGGCCCGAGTCGCCTCCCACCGGCAGGGCGCCCGCGCGCACGATCTTGAAGCCGGTGTACTCCTTGGGGTTGTGCGAGGCCGTGCAGGTGATGCCGCCGTCCAGCTCCAGCGAGCCGACCGCGAAGTAGAGCATCTCGGTGCCGATCTGCCCGATATCGAGCACCTCGGTGCCGCCGTCGGTGGCTCCTTTGGTCAGCGCGGCGACCATCTGCGGGCCCGACATGCGCATATCGCGACCGATCGCGATCCGCTTCGGCTGAAACTGCTCGACGTAGGCGCGCCCGATCGCGTAGGCGCCCTCTTCGTCGATCTCCGTCGGGTAGATCCCGCGCACGTCGTAGGCCTTGAAGACCTCGGGCCTGAGCATGATCTGGATGCTAGCGGTGAGCGAGAGTCGGTACGACGGTTGCCGTCGATTACTCGTTGAAAATCTGTCTCCCCGCTTTCCCGGGCCGAGTTGGCTCTACGCGCCGTCCGGCGCTACTCCTAGGCTTCAGCCCATGGAAAGGGCTCCTTCCCGGATCGAGCTGCTCGAACTGGATATCGATACGCGACTATCCGACCTCTGGAAGGAAACGCTCGAGATCGAGGAGTGGAATCTGGAGGTCGTTGCGGCCTTCATGCGTGCTGCCTACGGCAAGGGTTACTGCGACGCCTTGACCGAGGATGACCCCGGGCGGCTCTGCGCCGATCATGGTTACCGAGTGCCCGATCGCCGCGCGGCCTAGCTTGCCCGCCGCCACTCGCCGCTGAGCCTCCCCAGGCAACAGGGGAGGGAGTTCGAGCGCCGCCGCCGAAAGATCGATTCGATGATTCGACGCATCGCATTTACGGCGATCTGCCTGCTCGTGCTCGCGACTTCGGCCGCTGCGCAACCGAGCGGAGACAAGCTCTCGAATCTGCAGCGGAAGGTCGATCAGGCGACGAGGCGCGAAGGCGTCCTCACTTCCAGCATCACTTCGATGAACGGGCGCATTCACTCCCTGCGTAGCAGCGTCGCAAACGCCCGGGCGACGCTGGCGCGGCTGGAGGTCGAGATAAACACGCACGAGCAGCGCCTGAACAAGGTGCGGGCGACCTACCAGCAGCAACAGCAGTTGCTGGACCTTGCCCAGCGCCAGTTCGCCTACGCTCAGCGGCAGCTCTCGCAGCGCTTGGTTGCCGTGTACGAGAGCGATCAGCCCGACACGGTCGCTGTCATGCTGGCCTCGAAGAGCATCGCTGACGCTATCGATCGGCTC
>DATCCQ010000037.1:0-3756 GCA_036511185.1 Gaiellaceae bacterium | reverse complement strand
GCCAGGCGGCACTTCGAGCGTGCCTTCGCCTCCGAGCCACGAGTCTCCGTCTGGGGCTTCACCGACAAGATGAGCGATCTTCTCGCCGCTGCCGACGCGCTCGTGCATTCGACCGGCGGGGTGACCGTGCTCGAGGCCCTTGCCCGCAACTGTCCTGTAATCGCCTACGGCGCTCCGCCTGGTCATGCGCAGCTGACCGCGGAGGCGCTCGCTAAACAGGGTTTGGGCTTGACGGCACGCTCGCCTGAGGAGCTCAGAGCCTCTCTTCGCAACGTGCTCGAACGCCCGGTCGCTGCTGTAAAGACGGCGGGTTCCGCGCCGTCTTGCGCGCGCCTTGTTCTGGCGGCGACTCCTCGTCAAGCCCCCAAGACGGCGCTTCCGTCTCGGCGAATGCGCCGTTCGGCGCTTGCCTGCGCTGCTCTCCTTCTCCCTTTCTGGCTTCTCTCAACCGATCTTCCCTACACGCTGTCGGCGAATGCGTTTGACCTCGCGCCGCTCGATCGCGTGCCGACCTCGCAGGAAGAGGTTGGTCTTGTCCTACGCGCCTCGCCTGAAATGCTCCCCACGCTCGAGGCGGAGCTCAAGACGCATCACGCGCACGCCTCATTTGCCTTCTCCGCGCCGATCGACGGCAAGCTTCTGAGCTCGATTGAGCAGGCGCGTGACGAACCTCTGGCGGCGCTCGGCTCGGGCAAGCCGATGAGTTGGCTTCGCACACGTAGCCATCTCGAGCACCTCTGTGCTGCGCTTCGAGTTCAGGGCTCCCGCTACTACCTCGCTACATCGGAGCTCAACTTCGGGGAGTACATGCTCGCCCGCGAGCGGGGCGCACTTCCGATCAGCGGCTCGAGCTTCGGCCCCGGGAAGTCCGTTACGACGCCCGACTTCCGCCGCGGCGAGGTGGTTGTCCTCAATCTCGGTACCAACCGAGCCGAGGCGCAGAAGATGCTGGAAAACCTACTCGCGGCGCTTGCCCACGATCACCTCAGCGCTGTCTCTTTTGGGCAGCTGCTCCACTAACCCTCCGTTCGCGGAACAGGTTGCACTTCGTACGGGCGAGGTCGGCTACAGCGCCTGGCTGACGGTGACGGGAGCCAGGCCGCGCTCTGCCATCACTTTCAGTATCGCCGGCAATGCCTCCACGGCGATCCTGGCAAACCCCTCTATCCCGTAGTAGCTGGCGTCGTGTAACAGGACAATGTCGCCTGCCGTTAGCGAAGCGCTGGCACGGCGCGCAACAGCTTCCGCTCGGGCTCCATGCTCCCACTCCCGCCCCCAGCGCGACCAGAGAAGTGGCGTCCAGCCACGGCGTCTTGCGCTGAGCAGCGCGGCGGTGCTGAAGACGCCGAACGGCGGCCGGTAGAACAGCGGGCTGCGCCCGGTCGCCGCGGTGATGACCGCTTCGGCGCGATCGAGATCGGCATCCAGGCCGTGGGGCGTTCGCAACGGAGTCGGCAGATGGCGATACCCATGCAGGCCGATCTCGTGCCCGGCGGCGACGATCTCCGCCGCAAGGTCGCCATGACGCTCGACCTGCTCGCCGACGAGGAAGAAGGTCGCGGGTGCCTGCGCCCGAGCAAGCAGATCGAGGACGATTGGTGTGGTGCGAGGATCGGGGCCGTCGTCGAAGGTCAGCGCAACTCCCTTCTGGTGCGGCAGGCGACGGGAGATGCCAAGCAGTCGCGCTAGTGCGGGGAGGTGCGGCGCCGCTGCCGGTGCGCACCAACCGGCAGCGGCGACGAGAGCACCAAGGCCAACGCGAGAAGGTTTCACAGCCCTATGGTTACCGAGATCAGCCGGCCGTGCGTATCTCAGTAAAGGGCTCGGGCAGAACGGATCGATCTTGGAAAAAACGCGAGACGCAAACGCCTCGGCCCGATTGTCGCGACGCTCGCGGCTCTTTTACTACATAGTCGGCGGTAAGTGAGCGATCGACGGGGGGCAAGGGGCGGCTGAGAGGGCAGGCGCGTGTCTGGGTTGTGGCGGCAGTCGCGGTTACCGTGCTGTCGGCCGGGCTGCTGGGCGCGGCGCTTCTCGCCTGGCCGAGCGCGCGCCTTGGTGCGAGCGATGACGCGCTGGCTCGGGTCGTTCTGCCCGGCTTTGCGGGAACGGTCACGGCCGTCGATGTTCGCTCGGCGGATGGGGCGCGGGTTCCGGTGCGGCTCTCGCAGGGGAAACTGTGGCCGCTACACAAGCTCGCCGTCGGCGAGCGGCTGAAGGTTGTGCTGAAGGTGCGGCGGCCTGGCTGGGCGGCCTGGCTGGTTGGCCGCAGCGAGCAGCGCAACCTGACGATCGAGACGCCGAGCGCGCATCTACTGGGCCACTGGCTGCAGGTGAAGGCCGGAGCGCCTATCACCGTCACCTTTGATCGGCCGGTCAGTCTCGTCTCGCTCGGAAAGGCGCGTTCGCGGCGGCTCGCGAGTCCCAGCGCGATCGTGCCGCTTGGTCTCGTCGCGCGTGGTTCGCACAGCTCCGGCGGAATGGAAGTCGCGGCCGCCGCACGCTCCTGGGAGCGCTTACCGGCGCCGGTTTGGGTGAGCTGGTTCCCGGAGCGGCCCTACTTGCAGCTACTCGCTCAGCCAGAACCGGGCACGACGCTCGCGCCGGGCGGGCAGCTCACACTGGCCTTCTCGAGCTCGGTTAGCGCCGTGCTCGGCACTCGCCGTCCACGGCTCTCGCCGGCGACGCCGGGTCGCTGGCGGCTGCTCGACGCGCACACGCTCGCTTTTCGACCAAGCGGGCTCGGCTTCGGTCTCGGCGCGAAGGTGCGTGTCGTGTTGCCGCGAGCCGCCCATCTCGCCGGTCGACCCGGTAGCAAGATGACGCGTAAGCTCGATTGGCAGGTCACCAACGGCTCGACGCTGCGCTTGCAGCAGCTGCTCGCGCAGCTCGGCTACCTGCCGCTGCATTGGTTGGCGGGCGCCTCTGTCGCGTCAACGCCCGAGGCGCAGCTTGCGGCGGCTCTATCCCCGCCGCCGGGGCAGTTCTTCTGGCGCTACGGTAATACGCCGCCGGAGTTACGCGCGCTCTGGCGCGCGGGCCAGGCGAACCAGATCACGCGCGGCGCGGTGATGATGTTCCAGGACACGCACCATCTTGTTGTCGACGCCCTGGTGGGGCCGAAGGTATGGCAGGCGCTGATCGCCGATACGGTCGCCGGCAAGCGCCGCAGTAGCGGCTACAGCTACGTCTACGTGCACCGCGAAACGCCCCAGTCGCTCAACCTCTGGCACAACGGGAAAGTGATCCTCAGCTCGCCGGGAAACACCGGCGTGCCCGAAGCGCCGACGCAGCTTGGCACCTTCCTGGTGTTCGAGCACATCCCGGTCGGCACGATGAGCGGTACCAATCCAAACGGCTCCCACTACAGAGACCCGGGTATCCGTTACATCAGCTACTTCAACCACGGCGAGGCGATTCACGCCTTCAACCGTTCGTCCTTCGGCACGCCCCAGAGTCTCGGCTGTGTCGAGCTACCGCTCGCTGCTGCCGCCAAGGTCTGGCCCTATACGCCGATCGGCACCCTCGTCACGGTCGAGAACTGAGCAGGTGACCGGCGCGATCTATCGCCCCGGCAATTCCGATCACGCGGATATGGCGCCCCCTCTCGCTCGGATCACCGCGCCGGGCAATCGCCGGAGTCGGTAATAGCGGCGAAACGCCGCCTCGTCAGTTTCCGCGCTCGAAACGAGCTTGCTCTTCGGTAGTCCGCTCGGCGGTCGGCTCGGCTTCGAGACGCTCGTCCGGGATTGGCTC
>DATCCQ010000036.1:0-2933 GCA_036511185.1 Gaiellaceae bacterium | reverse complement strand
GCTTCGGGCGAGCGCGTCTTGTAGAGCTGCTCCAGACGCCCCGTCGCGATTCGGCCGGGCGCGATCGAGTTGACGGTGATCGCCTCCGGACCGAGCTCACGGGCCAGCGTCTTGGCCCAACCGACCAGGCCCGGGCGGATGGCGTTGGAGAGGGCCAGGTTCTCGATCGGCTCACGCACAGCGACCGAGGTGATGTTGATGATCCTGCCCGCCTTGCTACCCCGCAGGTACGGCAGGCAGAGATTGGTCAGCCTGACGGCGGAAAAGAGGAGCAGCGTGAGCGCCTCCTCAAGCGCCTCGTCGTCGATCTCCAGTGCCGCTCCGGGCGGCGGGCCGCCGCCGTTATTGACCAGGATGTCGATGCCGCCGAAGGTGCTCACCGTGCGTTCGACCAGGTTGCGCAGATCGCGCGGACTGGTCAGATCGCCCTGCACGGCCAGCGCGCCGATGCGATCGGCCTCCCGTTCGAGCAGCGACCGGCGGCGGGCGAACATGACGACGTTGGCGCCCGCCTTGTCGAGCTCTTCGGCGATGGCCAGCCCCATCCCCGACGAGGCGCCACAGACGATCGCCGTCCTGTCTTTGAGATCGATCTTAAGCATCTAAGGGATTCTCTCCTATCTGCGCGCGGACGCGCGTCTCGATTCCGCCGCGAACGTTGAAGAGACCCTCGACCTCGACGAAGCGGGGCGAGGCAGAGAGGACGATCTCGTCGAGCACGGCGCCCACGACCTCTTCCTGGAGGATCTTCCTATCTCTGAACGAGGTCAGGTAGTCGCGCAGCGACTTCAGCTCGAGCAGCGCCTCGCCCGGCACGTAGCGGATCAGCAGACGACCGAAATCCGGCGCTCCGGTGAGCGGGCAGAGCGAGCTGAACTCCAGCGCTTCGAGCTCGATCTCTAGCCGGCGCTTAGGTTGGCTGTTTTTTAGCGTCTCTATCGTCATGGCTCCCTCGGCCTCGATTTGCCTGCGCGCGCCTACCTCGGAAGTATGCTCCAGGCGGTCAGGATCGCGGCCACGTCGAGCGCTGGAGCCGTTGCCGAGCGTCCGTCGAGATCGAGTATTGGATCGCGGCGCGGGCCCGAAAACCGGCGCTCTGAGCCCGGCTTCTGAGCTGTCTCTGCATGCTCCCGACTCGGCCCGTTGGGTACAGTGAAGGTTCATGCCCGATAGCGATAAAGGTCTACGAGGAGTTGTAGCGGTCAATTCGGGGATAACCTCGATCGACGGCGAGCGCGGAATCCTGCGCTATCGCGGCTACGACGTCGGCGAGCTCGTCGAGCACTGCTGCTTCGAAGAGGTCTGCTTTCTGCTCTTGCACGGTGAGCTTCCCACTGCCGGGGAGCTTGCCTCCTTCAGGGACGATTTGCTCGCCGCGCGCACGATTCCGACCGAGGTCGAGGCGGTCGTGGACGACTCGGCCCACTACGCGCGGCCGATGGAAGCGATGCGCTCGATGTGCTCGGCGCTCTCCTTCTCCGATCCCGACAAGACTTCGAACGAGCTCGACGCCAACCTGCGCAAGGCCACTCGGCTCATCTCTCAGGTGCCGACCGTGATGGCGCGCTACCGGCGCCGCTACTACGGTCTCGAGCCGGTCCAGCCCGACCCCGAGCTCGACTACTCCACCAACTTCCTCTGGATGCTACGCGGCGAGTTGCCTAGCGAAGAGGATGCGAAGGTGCTCGACGGCGTCTCGATCCTGCACGCCGACCACGAGATGAACGCCTCGACCTTCGCGGCGCGCGTGATCGCGGCCACCTGCACCGACATGCACTCGGCTATCGTCGGCGCCATCGCCGCCCTCAAGGGCCCCCTGCACGGAGGTGCCAACGAGTGGGTGATGGCGACGCTGAAGAAGATCGGCTCGGAGGACAAGGTCGAGGCCTGGGTCGACGAGATGCTCGACCAGGGCAAGAAGATCCCCGGCTTCGGGCATGCCATCTACAAGGTCACCGACCCGCGCGCGATCATCCTCAAAGAGATCGGGCGCAAGGTGTTCGACCGCGCCGACACGAACGAGCCGAACTGGTTCGCGATGACCGAGCGCATGGAACGCCGCGTCTTCGAGCGTAAGGGGCTGGTGCCGAACGTCGATCTCTACTCGGCCTCGGTGCTCTACTCGCTCGGCTTCCCGATCGACCTTTTGACTGCTCTGTTCGCGGCCAACCGCGTCGCCGGCTGGTCGGCGCACGTGATCGAGCAGCACTCGGACAATAGAATTATCCGGCCTACTATCAACTACACAGGGCCGCCAGCGCGCGAGCTTCCGGTCAGCCAGGAGCGAGCATGAACGAGCAAGCCATAGTGAAACCGACAACCCTCGCCGAGGCGGCAGCCGAGGCCGATCAACTGGCCCTACGCGGCGCCCAGCGCGAGCTGGCGCAGATGCGCGGCGAGTGGGACGACGAGCTGGAAGCCGCGGCTCGCAGCGAGAGTTTCCAGGAGCGGGCGGTCGCCTACAAGGCCATCGGGCAGTTTCGCTTTCGCCAGAAGCTGGAGCTGCTGAAGCGGGGCTTCGACGACGCGAGCCCGGGCTGTCGCGGCTCGGCGCTGGTGTCGCTGGAACTGCTCTCGCGCGGCCACCCGGGAGCCGTCAACTCCGTTCGCTCCAACCTGCACCGGCTGGCCAGTCGCGACGACAACGGTGCGGTGCGGCGGCTGGCGATCGTCTGCCTGCGTAACGGCTCGCCGCAGCCGGATACGCTCGGCATGCTGGCCGGTATGGCCGACGACGAGGCCCTCGACGAGAGCCTGCGCACGACGGCAAAAAGCGTCGTTGCCGCGCTCAAGCGCCGGGCCAGTGCCCGCCCGCCGAAGAGGAACTAGCTCTCCGGTTCGGCAACCTCGTCGGCCGGGCGCGAAGTCGGTTCGGCTTCAGCTGGAGCGGCGCTTGGCGTGGGGGTGGGCGCTGAAGTAGGTATCGCGCCGTC
>DATCCQ010000035.1:0-7810 GCA_036511185.1 Gaiellaceae bacterium | reverse complement strand
GCGCCATCCGCCGGACATTCTCATCACCACGCCCGAGTCGCTCTACCTGCTTCTCACCTCACGCGCACGCGAGATTTTGAAGTCGCTCAAGACGGTGATCCTCGACGAGGTGCACGCGGTCGCGGGCACCAAGCGGGGCTCGCATCTTGCGCTCTCGCTCGAGCGGCTGGAGCGTCTCGTCGGCAGGCCGATTCAGCGCATCGCGCTGTCGGCCACGCAGCGGCCGCTGGAGGAGATCGGTCGCTTCGTCTCGGGCGGGCGTCCAATCGAGATCGTGGACGCGGGCGTGCGCAAGAAACTCGACCTCTCCGTTCAGGTGCCGGTGCCCGACATGCGCGAGCTGGGCCAGACCGGCTCGATCTGGCCCTCGATCTACCCGGAGATCGTCGAGCTGGTGCGGGCACACCGCTCGACCATCGTCTTCGTCAACAACCGCAGGCTGGCCGAGCGCCTGGCGCTGCGCGTCAACGAGGCGTCGGGCGAGGAGCTTGCGCGCGCCCACCACGGCTCGCTGGCGCGCGAGCAGCGCACCGAGATCGAGGAGGCGCTCAAGCGCGGCGACCTGCGCTGCCTCGTGGCCACCTCCTCGCTGGAGCTGGGCATCGACATGGGCGCGGTAGACCTCGTCATTCAGGTCGAGTCGCCCAAATCGGTGGCGCGCGGCCTGCAGCGCATCGGCCGCGCCGGTCACACGCTCGAGGCCACGGCCAAGGGCCGCATCTTCCCCAAGTTCCGCGGCGACCTACTGGAGGCGGCCGTCGTGGCCAAGCGCATGCACGGAGGGCTGATCGAGGAGACGAAGATTCCGCTCCAGCCCCTCGACGTGCTCTGCCAGCAGATCGTCGCCATCTGCGCCGAGGAGGAGATCACCGTCTCCGACCTATACGAGCTTGTCCGGCGCGCCTATCCCTTTTCCGCTCTCTCGCGCGCCCAGCTCGAGAACGTGCTCGACATGCTGGCCGGGCGCTACCCTTCCGACGAGTTCGCCGAGCTCAAGCCGCGTATCGTCTGGGACCGGACGGCCGGAATCGTGCGCGGGCGCCCCGGAGCGCAGCGCCTCGCCGTTACCAACGCCGGCACCATCCCCGATCGCGGTCTTTACGGAGTACATCTCGTGGACGGCGGCGGCCGGGTGGGCGAACTGGACGAGGAGATGGTCTACGAGGCCAGGCAGGGCCAGGTCTTCTTGCTCGGCGCTTCGAGCTGGCGCATCGAGCAGATCACCCGCGACCGTGTGCTCGTCTCGCCGGCGCCTGGAGTGCCCGGTGCGGTCCCCTTCTGGAGGGGCGAGGGGGTGGGCCGACCGGTCGAGCTGGGCGAGGCGATCGGGCAGGTCTCGCGTGAGCTGGTGGCGCTACCTAACGAGACGGCACTCGAGCGGCTGAGCGGTGAGTTCAGCCTCGACGAGCGGGCGGCCGAGAACCTGCTCGCCTATCTGCACGACCAGGCCGAGGCGACCGGCGCTCTTCCTTCCGACAAGACGGTCGTCGTCGAGCGTTTTCGCGACGAGATCGGCGACTGGCGGGTGGTCGTCCTGACGCCGTTCGGAGCGCGCGTGCACGCGCCCTGGGCACTCGCGCTCGGCGCG
Organism: Gaiellaceae bacterium; assembly: GCA_036511185.1. Lineage (GTDB taxonomy): Bacteria > Actinomycetota > Thermoleophilia > Gaiellales > Gaiellaceae > Fen-549. The sequence goes on along the minus strand of DATCCQ010000035.1, from coordinate 6,222 downwards.
CGCCTGCGCGACTCGCTGGGAATCGAGGCGCACGCGATCTGGTCGGACGACGGCATTGCGCTGCACCTGCCCGACGTCGAGCAGCCGCCGCCGATGTACGAGCTGCTGATCGGCCCGGAAGAGATCGAGGAGCTGGTCGTGGGCGAGGTGGGAGAGAGCGCCCTCTTCGGCGCCCGCTTCCGCGAGAACGCGGCCCGCGCGCTTCTGATCCCGCGCCGCCGCCCCGGTCAGCGCACGCCGCTCTGGCAGCAGCGCTTGAAGGCCCAGAGCCTGCTCGAAGTCGCCCGGCGCTTTCCGGCCTTCCCGATCATGCTCGAGACCTACCGGGAGTGCCTGCAGGACGTCTTCGACCTGCCGGCGCTACGGCAGATCTTGCAGCGCCTGCAGACGCGCGAGCTGGATCTGGTCGAGGTCGAGACGGCTTCGGCCTCGCCGTTTGCCAGCTCGCTGATCTTCGAATACGTCGCCTCCTACATGTACGAGGACGACACGCCGCCGGCCGAGCGCCGGGCCCAGGCGCTCTCGCTCGATCGCGGGCTTTTACGCGAGATGCTCGGTCAGGAGGAGCTGCGCGACCTGCTCGACGAGGGCGCGGTCGAGGAGGTGGAGCGCAACCTCCGTGGTGAGCCGCGCAACGCCGACGAGCTGCACGACCTGCTCAGGCTGCGCGGCGATCTGCTCCCCGGTGAGTTCGACGAGGCCTTCGCGGCGGTGCTCGAGACCGAGCGCCGGGCGGTGCGCTTGCGCCTCGCCGGCGCCGAGCGGCTGATTGCCGCCGAGGATGCCGGGCGCTACCGCGACGCCCTCGGCTGCATGCCGCCCGCCGGGCTCCCGGACGTCTTCCTCGAGCCGGTTGCCGGCGCGCTCAGCTCGCTGATACGCCGCTACGCGCGCGGGCGCGGTCCCTTCACGACCGCCGAGGTAGCCGAGCACTTCGGGCTCGAGCCCGCCCCGATCGAGGAGATCTTGAGCGCTCTGGAGCAGGAGGAGGCGCTGGTGCGCGGCGAGCTCAGGCCGGGCGGGACGGAGCGGGAATGGTGCGATCCGGATGTGCTGAGAAGGCTGCGCCGTGCCTCGCTGGCGAAACTGCGCAAGGAGGTTGAGCCGGCCGACCCCGCGGCGCTGGCCCGCTTCTTGCCGGGCTGGCAGGGAATCGACCGCCGCTCGACTCTGCGCGAAGCGCTCGTTCCTTTGCAGGCGCTGGCGCTTCCGGTGGCGCTCTGGGAGGCCGACGTGCTGCCGCGGCGCGTGCCCGGCTACCAGCCGGCCGAGCTCGATCAGCTCTGTGCTTCGGGCGAGGTGATCTGGGTCGGCGCCGGGCTCGAGCGCGTCGCCGTTTACTTCCGCCAGGACGCGCGCCTGCTCGGCTCGCCGGCTGGCGCACCTCGCCCCGAAGGCGAGGCGCCCGACCAGATTCGCGCCGCACTCAGCTCCGGCGCGCTCTTCTGGGACGAGCTTCTCGCCGGCTCAGGCCTCGATTCCGAGCAGGCTCTGCCGGCGCTCTGGGATCTCGTCTGGGCAGGCGAGGTGACGAACGACTCCTGGCAGCCGCTTCGCGCCGCGCGCCGCTTCGAGAGCCAGCCCAGCGAGCGTCGCGTACGCCGTTTCGCCCGTTCGCGTGCCCAGGCACCGACGGCGACCCAGGGTCGCTGGTCACTCAGCCACGCCCTCTTCGGACCCGCCGCCGAGCCCGGCACCGACAGGCGGGCACTGGCCGAGCTGCTGCTCGAGCGCCAGGGGATCATCACTCGCGACGGTGTCCGCGCCGAGGGAATCCCGGGCGGCTACGGCGCCGTCTACGGCGAGCTGAAGGCGCTCGAGGTACTGGGGCTCTGCCGTCGCGGCTACTTCGTCGAGGGGCTCGGCGGCGCTCAGTTCGCTCTCGCCGGCGCCGTCGAGCGGCTGCGCGAGCTGCGGCCGCGGCCGGGGGTCGAGAGCGAGGCGCTGGTGCTCGCCGCCGCGGATCCCGCTCAGCCCTACGGCGCAGCTCTTTCCTGGCCCGCGCGCTCGGCCGGACGCGCGGCCCGAGTTGCCGGCGCGCACGTGGTGCTGCTGGGCGGCGAGGCGGTGCTCTTTGTCGAGCGTAGCGGCCGCTCGCTGCTTCCGCTGCGCGAGCCCGACGAGACCTGGCTGCGCCCGGCGCTGGAGGCGCTGGTCGCTCACGTTCGCCGGCGCGAGATCAAGCGCCTGGCGGTTGAGCGCTTCGACGGCGAGCCCGTCGTGACGAGCGAGGTCATGCCGCTACTGCTCGAGATCGGCTTCGTCGCCGGGCCGCGACGGGCTGTCTTACGGGCTTGATCGCTGGTTCGGAATCGACGGGAGGAGGACCGTGAAGGTCGAGCCCAGGCCCGGCGCGCTTTCGACCAGGATGCCCCCTTCGCTCTCCGTGACGATGCCGAAGACGGTCGAGAGCCCGAGCCCGGTGCCGTCGGGGCCTTTGGTGCTGTAGAAGGGCTCGAAGATCCTAGCTTGCGTCTCCTCATCCATACCGATACCGCTGTCGCGAACGGCCAGCGAAACGTAGTTTCCGGCCGGGAGCGAGAGATCGCTGCGCAAGAAACGCGGCTCGGCGAGGCGGAGGTTCGCCGTCTCGATGGTCAGCTTGCCGCCGTCGGGCATAGCGTCACTCGAGTTCAAGATCAGGTTCACGATCACCTGCTCGATCAGGCTTTGGTTGTTCGTGACTCGGTCTAGATCGTCCGCGAGCACGGTGGTGATCTCGATGTTGCTACGGATCACCTGCCGGAGCAGCGTCTCCATATCCGTGATCACGGAGTTCAGGTCGATCCTCTCGAGATGCTCGCGCCCGCGGCGGCTGAAGCGGAGTAGCCCGCGTGCCACCTCCGCAGCCCGCGCGCCCGCTCGCTCGATCTCCTCCACGTCGGGGCGCAGGTCCGAATCCGCCGGAAGCTTGGCAAGCAGCAGCTCGCCATAACCGGTGATCGCAGTCAGGAGGTTGTTGAAGTTGTGCGCCACGCCGGTCGCGAGCTTGCCCACCGCCTCCATCTTCTGAGACTGGAGCAGCTCGACCTCGAGCACCCCACGCGTCGCTTCTGCTCGCGTGAGCTTGCTGATGTCGCTGATCGACGCGATCATGCCGTCCCACTCACCGCTCTCACCCAGGGCGGGAGCGCCGTTGACCGACAGGTAGACGCGCTCCCCGTTGGCGTTCTCGATCGCGTAGCGGACGTCGTACACCGGCTGGCCGCTCGTCTTCACCCGCCGGATGGGAAGCTCCTCGTCCGGGAACGGTTGGCCTTCGTAGTCGGTGATGCGCCAGTCGCGGGCGTTGTACCTCTGTCTCGCCTCATCTCTTGTCAGACCGAGAATGCGCGCGGCTTCGGCGTTCGCGAACGTGATCTCGCCCTGGTGGTTGTGCGCCACGATTCCGATCGGGCTCGTATCGATGATCTTCGTCACGAAGTCTCGCTCGTGGCGTAGAGACTCTTCCGCTTGCTTGAGCTCGGTGACGTCGATCCCGATCGAGATCAGGCAGATTGGCGCGTCGGGGTCGGCGAGTGCGGTCCTCCGCCAGACAATAAAGCGCTCCTCGCCCGATTTGGTCAGGATCGGGTTCTCGAATTCCTGCGGCATTCCGCCGGCGAGCAGTCGCTCGAACTCCTCTCGGGCGGCCGGAAAGCGCTTTCGCGGCACCACGACCTCGTACCAGTCGCGGCCCATGAGCTCCTCACGCGTGTAGCCGCTGATCTCCTCTGCCGCCTTGTTGAAGAGCTGGATACCGCCGTTCAGGTCGAGGCCGACGACCATCGCCCCTGCTGTCTCGATCAACTCAGTGGCGTAGCGCCTCGTCACGTCCGTGTCCGCCTCCGCAGATTTACGGCCGAGATTGGCCAAGTCCGTGTCCGCCTCCGCAGATTTACGGCCGAGATTGGCCAAGTCCGTGTCCGCCTCCGCAGATTTACGGCCGATATTGGCCAAGTCCGTGTCCGCCTCCGCAGATTTGCGGGCGCTGATGTCCTCGATCATCGAGATCGAAAGCGCGAGCTCACCACTCGGGTTGGGGACTGTCGAGGCGATGACGCGCACCCAAACGATACTGCCGTCCTTGTGGATGTAACGCTTCTCGGTATTGACTTCCTCGAGCTCGCCCTCGATCAGCGCGTGCAGGGCACGTTCGGTCTCCTCGGCATCGTCCGGGTGCATGAGGTCGCCGATCCGCATCGTCTGGAGCTCGCCCTCCGTGTAACCGAGCATCCGCTCGAGAGCCGGGTTGCACTCGTGAGTCTGGCCGTTCGCGTCGGCGAGAACGATGCCGAACGCCGCACTTTCGAAGATCGAGCGGAGCTGTGCTTCCTCTAGCCGTAGCTCTTCGAGCCGAGGTTCCTTTATCGTTCGCTTACCGAACCAGTTTCGTGTCGAGCGGCGATCGAGCACATCTACTCTCCTGGGCTAACTTACCAAGTGGTACTTATCTGAGAGTATGCCTCATTATGGCGGATTCTATGGCGGGTTCGTGGCGATATCGACATGAGCTCGCGGCACCTACGCGTCACTAGAACGAGCGAGAGTGAGAGTCGACGGCGGTAATCTCGTCGTAATGCCCGAGGGCGACTTGATCCATCGCATCGCGCGTGAGCTTCAACCGCCCGTGGGCGAGCGCGTCTCGATCGAGACTCCCCACCCACGGGCGAGGCTGCTTGGCCTCTCGCGCCTAGGCGGAAAGCGGATCGAGTCGATCGAGGCGCTGGGAAAGCATCTTCTCCTGCGCTGCGAGGGCGGCCTCGTATTACACAGTCACCTGGGCATGAACGGGCGTTGGCAGCTGCTTCGTCCCGGCCAGGCGCCGCTCGGTACCCCCTGGCTCGTGCTGCACGGCGAGCATTGCGACGCTGCTCAATGGCGAGGGCCGGTGCTCGAGCTTTCGCACGGCCAGCCGTCCCTTTCGCTCGGGCCCGACATCCTTGCCCAGCCGTTCGATCTGAAGCGGATCATTACCAACCTCCGCTCGAGCGTGCAGGAGCGCACTATCGGCGAGGCGTTGCTCGACCAGAGGCTGCTCGCGGGAATCGGAAACATCTGGCGCTGCGAGGGGTTGTGGCGGGCGCGGCTCTCACCCTGGCGCCCGCTGACTGAGATCGATGACGACGATCTACAGCGCCTGCTCAAAGAGGTCGCCGAGGCGATGCGAGAGTCGCTCGCCGCCGGGCACGGCCGTTACTCGGTCTACCGGAAAGCCGGAAGACCCTGCCCGCGCTGTGGGGCAGCGATCAGATCGCAGGCACAGGGAGAGCGCGCTCGAACCGCGTACTGGTGTCCGACCTGCCAGGCTGATTAGCGCTTCGAATGCAGGAGTGCAGGCCTCGACTGCGTAGGGGAAAATGTGGCAGTTCGCGCTCCCCATCTCTATCACTCGCTGCGCCTCTTCTGCCTCGGAGCTTTCTCCGAGCTGGAGACCGACATCTCGCACGGCGCCGAAGTCCCCTTCGCCTTCGAGGAGCACGCTGCTCCGGGTCGGCCGTCGCTCTACGAGTACCGGCCACTGGTGCGCGGCTTCGTCGAGAAACGCTCGCAGCAGCTGATGGAGCTGGCCGATGCCCAGGCGGCGATCGAGGATCTGAGGCACGAGCGGGCGGCCGCGATCTTCGCGCGCGCCCACGCCGGCGAGCAGCTGCCCGACGAAGAAGCACTCTTCATGACGGTGCTCCTGCCTTTGCTCGTCACCACCACGGAGAGTTGTGGCGGCTTCGATTGGCACGACGACGCCTTCGACCGGGCTTACATCGAGCTCGAGGGCTCACTCTTCGGCGGCGAGCGAGCCTATATAGCTGTGGCGCCTCTGATCGGCCTCTCGCTGGGCGCGCAGGTCTCGCTCGGCGAAGGTCTGCGCGTTCGACTTTCACCCCCCGGCGAGCTATCGACCTACTGGCCCGAAGCAAGCGGAATTCTGCCGCGCGATTTCGGGCGCCTAGCCGACCGCCTGTCGGTGATCGAGCTACGGCGCGACCTGGCTGTCGACGAGATCGAGGCGCCCGACGCTCCGGCCGAACTGGCCGACGCGATCAGCGCCCTGCGCCTGGCGACCGCCGGTGCCATCGCCGCCGGCCCGGTGCTGTTCGAGCGGCTCGATAAGCGCCCCTACGGAATCCGGCCGATCCTGCCAATCGCCGCCACCGAGCCTTACGGCGAGGCAACGCGCCTCGATCAATTCCGCGGCAAGTTGGCGCAAGACCTGCTCGCCCGTATTACCCAGGCCGACGACGA
>DATCCQ010000034.1:0-13974 GCA_036511185.1 Gaiellaceae bacterium | reverse complement strand
TCGCTCGAGTAGCCGCTCTGGATCACAGCTGAATCGTATTCCTGGCGAGTAGTATCGCGACGGAGAACGGCCGGCCGGCGCCGTCTTTTCCTTGCAAACTGCGACTTTCCCGATTCGCTGGAAGCTTTGCAGTTATTAGCGGGTCCGCTAGGGTGCCATCTGCGTGGTACTCGAGCCTGTCGATCCAAACGCTCGCTTTCACGAGCGACGTGCAAATGCCCGACGCCGGCAGAAGCTGCGCCGTACTGCCTTCCTGCTTGCGCTTGTGGTTTCGGCCACCCTGGGCGGGCTGGCCGTATGGATGACGGCACACGGTACGGGGTCAGCTGTCCCGGAGGCCGCGAAGCACAGTACGACAAGATCAACGGCTCAGAATAAATCGCGCCTTCCGAAGGAAATCCGCGGCATTCATGTCACCATGACGCTCGCCTCGCTGAAGGGCAAGCTCGCCGAGTACGCGAGCCTGACAAACGAGGGCCTGAACACGATCGAGCTCGACATCAAGGACGAGAACGGCGCGGTCGCCTTCTCCTCGCCGGGAGCACCCCTGGCCAGCGAGATCGGGGCAGCGGGCAACTACTACAACTCGGCCAGCGTGGCGGAACAGCTGCACGCCGAGGGCATCTATCTGATCGGGCGCGTTGCCGTTTTCGAGGATCCCGTGCTCTCGGCGCGGCGACCGGATCTGGCCATCCAGCGCTCGGACGGCTCGCCCTGGCTTGACGACGCCGGCCTCGGCTGGTCGAACCAGTACAGCAAGAAGGTCTGGGACTACAACGTCTCGATAGCCAAAACCGCCGCGAAAGCTGGCTTCGACGAGATCCAGTTCGACTATGTGAGGTTCCCGTCGGACCCGTCGGCGGCGAGCGCCGTTTGGCCGGGCAAGGTGGACGAGCCTCAATCAACGACAATCGCTCACTTCCTCCAGTACGCCTCCAGTCAGCTCAAGCCGCTCGGCGTGCGCGTCTCGGCCGACGTCTTCGGGCTGGCGGCGACCAACGAGCTCGGCGTCGGCCAGTCGCCGAAGCAGATGGCGAGCGCCGTCGACGCGCTCTCGCCGATGGTTTATCCGTCGCACTTCGGTGCGGGGCAGTTCGGACTAGACGATCCCCAGGCTGTCCCGGGAACGACAGTCGGCTATGCGTTGAGCGACTTCAACGCGGCTATCCGTGGCACTAAGGCCGAGTTGGTTCCTTGGATCCAGGACTTCTCGATGGGTGGTCGTAACTTCACGCTCGCCGACATCCAGGACGAGATTCTGGCCGTTCGCCACAGTGGAGCGCGCGGATTCCTGATCTGGAATGCGAGCGGCGAGTACACCCCGGGAACTCTCCAGCCGGAGAGTTAATTTCGGCGGGCATCGCCGGCCCTTAGCTATCGTCCCGGCCTAGATGACCCCGCCTGCGATAAATCTTGCCACCGATATCCCGGGCCCTCGCTCGCGCGAGATCATGGCGCGAAAGGAGAACGCGGTCGCCGCGCCGGTGACCGTCCAGGCGCCGCTTGTCGTTGACTCGGCGCTGGGCGTCGTTATTACCGACGTGGACGGCAATCGCCTGCTCGACCTGACAGGAGGAATTGGTTGTCTCGCCGTCGGGCACGCCCACCCGCACGTAGTCGAGGCGGTTCGCGAGCAGGCGGGCCGCTTCATGCACACCGATTTCGCCGTCGTCCCGTACGAGATCTACGCAACGGTCGCCGAACGGTTGGTTGCGGCCGCGCCGTTCAGTGGCCCGGGTCGGGCGGTCTTCTTCAACTCGGGCGCCGAGGCGGTCGAGAATGCCGTCAAGATCGCCCGTCAGGCGACCAAGCGCCCGGCCGTCATCGCCTTCGAAGGTGGCTTTCACGGACGCACGCTCCTGGCCTTGACGATGACCTCCAAGGCCAACCCCTACAAGGTCGGGCTGGGCCCGCTCGCGCCCGCTGTCTATCACCTCCCCTACGCCCAGGACTATCGCGGCCCCTCTAGCGCCGACGCCCTGGCCGCTTTCGAGCGGGCGTTGGTAACGCAGGTGGCGCCGACTGAGGTGGCAGCCATCGTGATCGAGCCGATTCAGGGCGAGGGTGGTTTTGTACCGGCGCCGAAGGAGTTTCTACAGGGCTTGCGCGCGATCTGCGACAAGCACGGGATCGTTTTTGTGGCCGATGAGGTGCAATCCGGCTTTGGTCGCACAGGCGCCATGTTCGCGATCGAGCACTACGGTATCGAGCCCGATCTGGTCGTGGTGGCCAAGTCACTGGCTTCCGGGCTCCCGCTCTCGGGAGTGCTGGGCAAGGCAGAGATCATGAACGCCGCACGCGAAGGTTCCATCGGAGGTACCTACTGCGGAAATCCGCTGGGACTGGCCGCCGCAAACGCCGTTCTCGACGTCATCGAGAGCGAGAACCTGATCGAGCGGGCGAAGCTGCTCGGCGAGACTCTGCTGGCGCGAATGAAAGCCTGGCAGGAGCGCTTCGACGCGATTGGAGACGTACGAGGCATCGGCTCGATGCTGGCGATCGAGCTGGTGAAGAGCCGAGAGACGAAGGAGCCGGCGCCCGAGCTCGCCACGCGGGTGATCGAGGAGTCGTTGCAGCGCGGTCTGCTGCTACTCAAGGCGGGGCTGTACGGAAATTGCGTGCGCGTACTGACGCCGTTGGTGATCACAGACGACGAGCTCGAAGAGGCGCTCGACGTCTGGGAAGAGGCGCTCGGCGCCGCTCTCGCCGGCTAAGGGCCTATTGGGATAGGCCCTAAGACCTAGTAGGCGTAGCGCCGCTGCCGCTCGTGGCGTTCCAGCGCCAGCGCAATAAGACGATCGAGCAGCTCGGGGTAGGGGATTCCCGATTCCGCAAAGAGCTTGGCGTAGACGCTGGTCGAGGTGAAGCCGGGAATCGTGTTGAGCTCGTTCACCAGCACCTCCTCGCCGCGGACGAAGAAGTCCACACGGGCCATGCCCTCGCACTCGCCGGCGACGAAAGCCTCGACGGCCAGGCGCTGAACTCGCTCGACCGTTTCGGCGGAGATAGGCGGCGGGACGATCAGTTCCATCCCGCCCTCCTCGTACTTGGCAGCGAAGTCGTACCATTCGGCGTGAGCGACGATCTGACCCGGCAGCGAGGCGATCGGCTCGCGGTTGCCGAGCACGCTGCACTCCACCTCGAGCGCGTCGATGAACTCCTCGATCAGCACCTTCTCGTCGTGGCGGAAAGCAAGCTCAAGTGCCGGACCGAGTTCACTTTCGTCGTGCACCTTGCTGATGCCGACGGAGGAGCCGAGCCGCGCGGGCTTGACGAAGACGGGGTATTCGAAGGGATGCTCCTGAGGGTCGCCGTGGCGCAACGTGACACTCGGCGTTACCGGAATGCCACGGTCGCGCAGCACCGCTTTGAAGACGTCCTTGTCCATGCACAGTGCCGAGGCCAGCACGCCCGGGCCGACGTAGGGCACGCCCGCCAGCTCGAGCAAGCCCTGGACGGTTCCGTCCTCGCCGAAGGGCCCGTGCAGCACGGGGAAGACGACGTCTACATCGGCCAGGGTGGCCGGCACGGACGAATCAGCCGGAACGGGCAGTGTCTCCACCGGGCGACTCTCGTGCTCCGCTCCCTCCAGCGCGGGCGAAACGGCGGCAGGAAGCGCCCAGCGCCCGTCGCGGTCGATCTCCACCGAGACCGTGTCGTAGCGCTCGCGCAAGGCCTCGATCACCGAGCTGGCGGAAGCGAGCGAGATATCGTGCTCGCTCGAGCGACCGCCCATCAGCACTGCGATGCGAAGAAGGCTCACGGCGTGATTGCACCGACGTAATTGCCGACGTAGAGCGTTACGGTCGAGCCCGCCGCGGCTTGGCTGTTGCCCGCCGGCTCCTGAGAGATGACCACGCCGTCCTGGCTGGGGTCGGAGGTGTCCTGATAAACGGCCGTGTATTTCAGCCCATAGCTAGTGATGGTCGACTCGGCTGAACCAAGATCGAAGCCTTCTACCGGAGGGACTGTGACCGTCTGAGGTCCCTTGGAAACGCTGAGCGTGATCGTGGTGTCGGCTGCCTGGGACGAATACGCTGGCGGATCCTGGGCAGTTACCAAGTCTTTTATCTGATCCGAGGAGACGTCCTCACGGACGACATTCGTAAACCCGCGCCCCTTGAGTATCGAAGCGGCCTCGGCGTAGGACTTGCCAACGACACTAGGCAGGGCGATCGGAGCCGGCCCTTTCGAGACCCAGATCGTCACTGTTGCGCCCTTCAAGGCGCTGTCGTTTCCGACCGGGTCTTGCCTGTAGACCGTTCCAATAGGCGCGGTGTCGCTGTAGGTGGACTGCAGAGCAACCTTGAAACCACTCCCCTGCAGCTCGTTATTCGCTTTGTACTGATCCGTGCCGATGACCGATTTGACGCGAATCTCACCGGTTCCGCTGGAGACCCAGATGCGGACGGTGCTGTTCGGTGCAATACGCTCGCCCTCAGCCGGGCGTTGATCGAATACTTTGCCTTTGCCGCTTGTCTTGGATGTGGCCCGGATCGACAGCACCGTGAGCCCGGCATCTGTGATCTTCTTGCGAGCGGCGTTCTCGGTGAGCCCGGTGACGGAGGGTACCGGTACCGGCGAGTTCTCGGAAAGCTGCCGGTAGACGATCCAGAAAGCGACACCCACGGCGACCGCCAGGGCGAGCGCGAGCAGCCAGGGCCAGATCGGACGGCGCACGGTGGCGCCCTCGTAGTAGTCGGGCGGCGTCGCCGGGGGAACCGGCGCGCTGGGCCTAGCGGGCGGCGCCACGCGCGTAGGAGCCTTGGAGATCATCGTCGGTGCCGACAGGCCGGCGCCCGCGAGCACCGTCGTCGCCGCCTCCGTCGTCGCCTCGCTGATCTCAAGTCCCTTGGAGATCGCGCTGAGGTCGGCGTCCATCTCCGCGGCGCTCTGATAGCGATCGTCGGGGTTCTTGGCCAGGGCGCGTAGCACGACCGAGTCGAGCTCGGGCGAGATCTCGGGCCGTTTCGCCGACGGCGGCTCGGGCACCGCCGAGAGGTGCTTCATGGCAATCTCAACCGGGGTGTCGCCGTTGTAGGGCGCCTCGCCGGTGAGCAGCTCGTAGAGAAGGACTCCGACCGAGTAGAGGTCGGAGCGGTCGTCGACCGGGGCGCCGCGAGCCTGCTCGGGCGACAGGTACTGGGCGGTGCCGATGATCGAGCCGACCTCGGTCATCTCGCTGGCACCCGCACGCGCGATGCCGAAATCGGTGACCTTTACCCGTCCTTCGTCGTCTACCAGCACGTTGTGCGGCTTGATGTCGCGGTGCACGACGCCGTTTCGGTGGGCGAAGCGCAGAGCAGCCAGAATCTGACGGGTGTAGTTGATGGCGACAGGAATCGGCGACGGGCCGCGCTGGACAACGAGCTCCTTGAGCGAGCGGCCTTCGATCACTTCCATGGCGATGTAGTAGGTGCCCTCGGCGTTGCCGCGGTCGTAGATCTGCACGATGTTGGGATGGGAAAGGCCGGCAGCGCTGGAGGCCTCGCGGCGGAAGCGCTCGACGAACTGCTTGTCCGAGGCGTGCCTGGCGTTCAGGATCTTGATCGCGATACGCCGGCCCAACTCCTGATCCTCAGCCAGATAGACGGTCGCCATTCCCCCGCTACCGAGCTTCTTGAGGATCTTGTAGCGCCCGTCGAAGAGCGCGCCGATGAGTGGGTCAGGAGGTGTCATTGCAAGTAAAGGTTACGGTCAGGAGTTGGAGTTCGCCGTTGAGGACAGGATCGCCTGCATGATTTGGCGCGCAATCGGCGCCGCGGTTGTGCCGCCAACGCCGCTCTGATTCTGGAGTACGACCGCCACCGCGACGCGCGGGGCATCGACAGGAGCGAAACAGATGAACCAGGTTGTGTTGGGCTGACCGGTTCCGTTTTCTGCGGTACCGGTCTTGCCGGCGACCCGAACACCCGAGATTTGGGCTGCCGTCCCGGTGCCGCCGGTCACCACCGACTCCATCATCTGTGTCAGCTCCATCGCCGTCGTGGCCTTGATTACCTGCCCAAGCATCTGGGGCTTGATGCGCACGATCTCGCCGTTACTACGGCGTACGCGATCGACCAGATGCGGCCGCATCATCTTGCCGTTGTTGGCGACTGTGGCGGCGACCATCGCCATCTGCAGGGGCGTGACGAGTAGCTTGTCCTGGCCGAAGGCGGTACGCCCGGGGTCCTGATGCACCTCCTCGCTCGCGTTGAGCAACCGCGAGCCTTTATAGAGGCCGCTGATCGCGAGAGCGTTGCTAGGGAGGTCGATAGCGGGAGTGTTGTCGAAGCCGAAGCGGCGGGCGTAGTTCATGAGCGTGCGCATGCCCAGCGCCTTGCCGATGTTGCAGAAGACGGAGTTGACTGAGTACTGGAACGCCCGCGCCAGATTGATGGCTCCGAACACCTCGGGCCCGCTCTGATCGCTGAAGTTCTTCACCGGCTGCCCATACTCGGTGCAGTAGCCGGGGTCGTTGAAGCTCGACGAGGGAGTGAAGCGGCCCGTATCGAGAGCGGCCGCCGCGGTGACGACCTTGAAGGCCGAGCCCGGCGGGTAGAGGCCCTGCGTGGCGCGATCGACGAGCGATGTCTTGACCGCGCGGACGCGCTCGAAGTGACTCTCGATGTCGTTGGGGTTGTAGGTCGGCTTGGTAACGAGCGTGAGGACGCGCCCCGTCGAGGGCTCGAGAGCCACCGCGGCGCCGATATTCGAGCCCAGTGCCTCAGTGGCGATGCGCTGGGCACGCAGGTTGAGCGAGGTATAGACGTCGCTTCCGTGGATCGTGCTGCCGAGCAGGCGATCACCGATCTGCCTGATCGCGCCGGAGAGGCTCTGATCGGCGCCGGTCAGGTAGTCGTTGGCCGAGCGCTCGAGTCCCGCGCGTGACTTGGTCTGCGTCGCATATCCGACCGCCGCCGCGGTCAGCGAGCCGAGCGGGTAGCGACGGAAGTAGTAGGTGGTGCCGCCCTTGTGGACGATGCGGTTTTTCGCCAGCGTCGTGCCGTCGGCGGCGAAGATCCGTCCCCGGTCGATGGTGAACTCCGAAGCCAGCCGAATTGAGTTGTCGCTCTTGTTGGCTAGATCCGGAGCGGCCCAAGCTTGCCAGTAGGTGGAGGCGACGATCAGCGCCACCAGCATGGTGAGTGAAGTCAGGGCAGCGATTCGGATACGAGCGTTCATCGCGCCTCATTCGCTCTCTGCGACACGAGCAGTAGGCCGGCCAGCAGGACGAAGTTGGCGACCACGCTCGAGCCCCCGTAGCTGATGAAAGGAAGTGTGATGCCGGTCAGCGGGATAAGGCGGAGGATGCCGCCGATGATGATGAAGGTCTGAAGCGCGAAGCCGAAGGTCAGTCCGGCGGCCATCAACTTCGAGAAGCCGTCATCGACCATCAGGGAGGTACGGAATCCGCGTACCACGAAGAGCATTAACACCAGTAGGAGTGCTGCGATCCCCACCAGCCCCAACTCCTGAGCCAGTGCCGAGAAGATGAAGTCGGTATTGAGATCGGGGATCAGGTTGTTTCCGTTGGGAAGGGCGAAGGTGCCCTTGCCCAGACCGGTGCCGGCGAAGCCGCCCTGGGCGATGGAGTAGAGCGACTTGACCAGCTGGAAGCTCTCGCACTCCTGACGCTGCATCAGCGCGCCGCCGTGGGTTGGGCAAGGAACAGGCTGAGTCGTCCAGGGGTCGAGCCAGATGGTTACCCGGCTGCGCACGTGTGCCGTCGTCTTGTACACGCCGGCCGCGCCGATCAGAAAGAGCGTTAGCCCGACGCCCACGTAGAGCAACCGGCTGGTAGCCAGGTAGAGGATCGCCAGAAAGATCCCGAAGAAGAGGAGTGCGCTGCCGAGATCGTGCGTAGCGACGAGAACGAGCATCGCGCAGCCCCAGATGGCAAGTAGCGGCCCGAAGTCTTTGAGCCGGCCCAGCGCCAGAACCTCTTGCTTGGAGTGCAGATAGGCGGCCAGGAAGACGATCATCGCGATCTTTCCCAGCTCGCCGGGCTGGAACTGAAGTGAGCCCACGTGAACCCAGAGGCGCGCGCCGTTGACCGTGCGACCGATCTTCGGCAGCGCCGGCATGAAAAGCAGAGCGAGCGCCGACAGCCCGAACAAGTACTTGTACGACTCCAGCCGGCGAAAGTCGTATCGAAGTGCGATCAAAGTAAGTGAGAAGCAGACGACCCCGATGACCACCCACAACCCCTGGCGTAGCGCGTCGGTGGGGTTGAGGCGGTAGATCTCGGTCAATCCAAGCCCGGTTAATAGCGCCGCCATCGGGATCAGATAGGGATCGGCGTCCGGCACCGTGAGCCGGGCGATCAGATGGGCGGCAAGGTAAAGCGCGAAGAAAAACCCTGCGTAGGAGAGTGATCCGGCAGAGATCTCGTTCTGGCGGGCGATATAGACGCTGGCGAAGCCGGTCGCCGTGATCAGACCGACCAGGATGAGGAGTACAAGCTCCCGCGTGCGGGCGCTCACGGGTAGACGGCTCCTTCCAGCCTGCGCAGCTCGCGCGTCGTATCGCCGAAACTATGTAGGCCGTGATCGAAGGAGCGTCGCCGCTCGCTTTGGGTGAGCTGTGCGGCGTAGAGGCGAGAGCTGACGCGGACCGGCCGGTAGAGATGAATGTTGCCGGGGAGCTCGTAGGGCAGGCCCTGGTACACCGCGACGCGCCCATCGGGCTCGACGCCGATGAAATGGGCAGCCGAGACCGTAAAGACGCCGAGGGCCGCGAGCGCAAGCAAGAAGGCGAAAGCCAAGGCGATCAAAGTCAGGCGCCGCGAGCGATGACTGTGCGAACTGTGCCTCGCCTGGAACTCGAGCACCGGCACCGCATCCGCCTCGGTGAGCGTCTTTGCCTTCTCGAGCTCCTGTACGGCCGTCTCCTCAAGCTCCGGCTCTCCGGCGTCCAGCTCGAACAAGACAACCGTGATGTTGTCCTCTCCGCCTGCCTGATTAGCCGCGCTTATCAGCGCCTTCGCGGCGTCGTCGAGCTCGGCTCGGGTGGCGACGAGAACGCGCCCGATCTCGTCGTCGGAGATCATCGAGGTGAGGCCGTCGGAGCAAAGTAGGAAGAGATCGCCGTCCTGCGCTCGAAGCGAGAAGACATCGACCTCAACATCAGAATCCGTACCGAGCGCACGAGTAATGACCGAGCGCCGCGGATGGCTCTGGGCCTCCTCCGCAGAGAGCCGCCCGCTACGTACCAGCTCGGCGACCAGTGAATGATCCTGGGTCAGCTGCGTCAGCTGATCGTCGCGCAGGAGATAGGCGCGAGAGTCGCCGACGTGCCCGATCGTTACAACGCTTCCTTCTACCAGCGCGATGGTCATGGTCGTGCCCATGCCGCGCGCCGAGGCGTTCTCGCTCGAGTAGGCATAAACCCGCCGGTTTGCTTCGCGGATCAGCTCGACGGTTTGCTTGAGCGCAGAGACGTCGCCGAGCTCCTGCTCGCGCAGCGATTCAGCCGCGAGCCTGGAAGCCACCTCTCCCGCTTGCGCCCCGCCCATCCCGTCGGCAACGGCGAAGAGCGGCGGCTCACAGACGAAGGCATCCTCGTTCCGCCGCCTTTTGCGGCCGGTATCGGTGTGGGCGCTGGAAGCTAAAACGCTCATCGCTCGTAACGGAAATCCGTCTCGCCGATGCGCAGGACATCGTCCGGCACGAGGCGCCGGCTCGTGCTCAAGCGTACGCCGTTAACGAAAGAGCCGTTGGTCGAGCCGAGATCTTCGACCCAGACGCCGTCGCGGCGTGGGTCGATAAGGGCGTGCTTGCCCGAGGCGAAATCGTCCCGATCGAGCTGGAGATCGTTGAGCGGCCCGCGCCCGATTGTCAGCGGCTCGTGCGTCAGTTCGATCCGGTCGCCCTCCTCGAGATCGGGGCTCGAGATGACGACGAGCGTACCCGGCCGGGGCGCGCGCTTCTCGTGGCGCTCGGCCAAGGGGGCGAGCACGAAACTCTCTTGAGGTGCTTTCATCTCGCGGCCGGCGGCGCGCACGATGCGCCAGATGAAGAGGTAGAGCAAGAGCAGGAAGGCGATCTTGAGCGCCAGGAGTACGGCGTCGACCGAGATTGAGGCGACAGCCACCGTCACTCCCGGACGAAGGTCAGCTCGATCTGCCCAACCGCGATGGTGTCTCCTTCGGAAAGTCGGACGTGACTGATTCGCTGACCGTTCAGCTCAGTGCCGTTCGTCGAGCCTAGATCGATCAGCGCGTAGGCACCGTTTCCGTCGGATCGCACCTCTGCGTGCCGGCGTGAGACGTTCGGGTCGGCGACGTGAATGTCGCAGTCGTGGGCGCGCCCGATGACGATAGTTGCGTCGTGGAGTGGACAGCTCCGGCCCTCGTAGAGGAGCGCGAAGGTTGGAGCACCCGTCTCGAGTGGGACCTCCGGCGTAAAGGCCTGCGTCTCCATAGCGGGCGGAAGCGGTTGAGGTGCCGGCTCTTGAATGGGCACGCTGCGAGAGGTTCGGACCATTTTCGCGGCGATCCCGAACTCGCCGATCGCGAGGTCGTCGTCGGTCTCGATTCGGACGAGCGGCGCTGAGGGCAAGACGTAGCGTTCGCGTTGGGCATGATCGGCCAGATATTCCTGCAGCTCGCTGCAGAGCGCCTCTTCGTAGCTCGAGAACTGATCGCGGTCCTGCGAGGCCAGAAAAACGGTGTATTCGTTCGGTACGTAGACGCGCGTCACCGAAGCCGTCCGGTGCTCGTCCATCTCCTTGGCAAGCTTGCGCGCTAGCTCGACCGGCTGGACATGCGCCCGGAAGGCTCTTCCGAAGGCTCCTTCGAAAATCGCCTCGATGCGTCGTTCGATGCTACGTAGTAAGGCCATCAGCTGTCCCTTAGCGTAACCGCTGAGCTGGAATCGCCCCCCTTTTTGTTAAACGGCGATTCGTCGCGTCTCGAGCAACTGCGTCTTGGCAGGCGCCGCGACGATCGGACGCGCTGAGCTTACCGATGCCGGCAAGAGCACGAGCGTCAATGCGGTAAGCCAGGCGCCGGCGATCACCGGAGTCGCCGCCACGCTCGGGAACGGCAGAAGCGCTGCAACAATCAGGCAAGCCCCGAACACGACACTCCCCCAGCGGCCCTTTCGTCGTGCCCAAGGAAGTGTGGCAGCGCCGATTGCGAGCAGCAGCCCGAGCGAGAGCAACGTTGGCCTCTCAATCAACGCCCGCGTGAGCGCCCCAGTTACGCCGCTGAGGCTGGCGCTGCCCTCGATTCCCAGGCCGAGAGGTGCCCTTTCGCCTGTGAGCGGGAACCGACCGCCGCCCATACCGGCGATGATCATGGCCAGCGAGAAACCACCGAGAGCGGCCAGTGCACGCCGGGCACCGCCTCGGACGGGCAGAAGCACCAGCGGAAGCAAGAAGAGCGCCCCCAACGTCGCGGCGATCGGGCCCAGGAGCGGTAGCTGCGTGGTCAAAGGCGCTCGCCGGTTGAATACCAACCAGCAGCCGACGGCGAGTGCAAAGGCAAGCGCTAGCCCCAGCGAGTAGTTCCCGAGCGGCAACAGGAGCAGCGAATAGGTAAAGGCGCTTCCGCCAAGCGGTCGGGCCAGAGAGACGAAGCCGGCCAGAAGCGCCAGTAGCACCTGGCTGTGAGCAGGGTAAAAGGGGAAGAGGCTCGTGCCCCAGAGGACGACGGTTGCGCTTGCCAGGGCATGCGCGAGCCGAGCCGGGTCGGGACGACGAAGCTTGCCGAACAGCGGCTGCCGCGGCTTACGCTGCCTCTCCTCGCCGTGGGCGAGTACGCGGCGAAGAACGCGAAGGAGGTCGCCGGCGCTGGGGCGGTCTTTCGGATCCTGAGCCAGAGCCCTCTCGACCGCTTTCAGGAGTGGACGCGGCAAGTCCGGGCGCATTGCTTCGAGCGACGGCGCTCCGGTTTCGATATGGCGCGCGGTCTCGAGCATCGACCCCGCCCAGAACGGGTGCCAACCGACGAGCGCTTCCCAAAGCGCGACACCGACCGACCAGATGTCCGCCGCGGCCGTCGATTCGCCGCCCGCCAGGCGCTCGGGCGAGATGTAGGCGAGTGTCCCGGGAATGTCTCCGAGCTCGGTGAGCGTCTCGGCCTCGGCGAACTGCGCTAGGCCGAAGTCCACCAGCTTGACGTCGATCTTCACTTCGTCGGCGAGCAGGATGTTCGCCGGCTTGACATCGCGGTGGACGATTCCCTGCGAGTGGGCGTGCTCGAGCGCTTCAAGAACCTGGGCGCAGATCTCGATCGCGCGCCGGTCGTCGACCGTGCCGTCTCGGAGCGCCTGACGCAGAGTCTTTCCGCGCACATGCTCGTAGGCGATATAGACGTGCTGGTCGTCGTAGCCAAAGTCCAACGGGCGCAGGCAACGCCGGTGCCGGAGGCGCGATGCGGCCTCTGCTTCGCGCTCCGCGCGCGATCCGGCCTTGCCCTCGCGCGCGACGATCTTGAGCGCCAGCTCGCGGCCGCTCCTCTCGTCACGGGCAAGCCAGACCGAGCCGGATCCGCCGCTGCCGAGCGGGCTCAAAGGCCTGTAGCGGCCGAGAACGAGCTCGCCGGAGCTCGTTGTAGTTGCATCGCCCATTAGCTCTCGTCGTTAGCCGTTACAGGAGAAACTCCTGCGATAGCCAATCTCGCGCAGGAGCGAAACCTTGTACAGTTGACCTCTCGCCAATCTATGAGCGAGCACGACGACATCGATTTCGATTTTTTTGGGGATTCGACGCCCGAGCCGCCTAAGAAGCGTCTCGTCCGCCGCCCCGGCGGTCCGCGTGACGGCGGCGGCTCGCCTCCGCCCAGACGGCCTGCGGGTCCTCCTCACTCCGGCACGCCGATCGTACGACTCGTTTCGCTGATCGCCTTCGCGATCGCGCTGATCCTGATCCTCATCTTCGCAATGAGAAGTTGCGAGTCCTCGAGCGAGAGCGCCGCCTACAAGAGCTATATGGACGAGGTCTCCAAGGTCGCTACCGATTCGGCGTCCGTGGGCACGAACCTGAGCAAGCTTCTGGACAGGCAGGATCTCACCGAGAAGTTGGTCGAGACCAACCTGAACGGACTGATCCGCCAGCAGGCGATAGATATCCAGAACGCGTCGAAGTTGTCGCCGCCCGGGCCGCTGCGGCAGGCGCACGATCAGATGATCGAGGCCTTGCAGCTACGCCGAAATGCATTGACCGGGCTGCTCGAGGTGTTCAAGAAGACCGCGGCCAAGCGCGGAAGTACGGAGGCGACGAAGGCCGGAGTGGAGCTCTCTCAGCAGATGTTGCGAGGTGTGGCAAGCGATGTGATCTGGCAGGACATGTTCGTCACGGTAGCGCAGGACGTACTGAAGCGTCAGGGGATCTCCGGCGCACCGCCGCCGAACTCGGTCTTCGTGGCCGACTCGACGCGGGCCACTATCAACTCGATGGGCGTCGTCTGGCAACGCTTCCACGGAGTGCAGACCAGCACCACCACGAGCGGAACCATCCACGGCACCAATATTGAGTACGTCAAGGTCATGCCCGTCAACGAGACGCTCACCCAGGGCCTGACCAAGGTGGTCAAGATCCGGAAAGACCTTAGCTTCGTAGTCGGAGTCAAGAACGGCGGCGACTACCTCGAGCAGAACATCAAGGTTACGCTCAAGATCAACCAGTCGCCGCAGGCGATCGAGAAGGTCGAGACGATCCCTCAGATTTACAGCCACGCTACGGCAGAAGTGGTCTTCAAGAACTTCGCTGTGACCGATCCGATCAACAAGCTTCCGGTCAGTATCGATGTAGCTCCGGTTTCCGGCGAGACGAACACGGCCAACAACAAGGCCACCTACGAAGTCCGTTTCAGCTTCTAACGCGGATTTATGAGTACTACGGCAATCCTCGCAATCGCGTCGGCAGCGCTCGCCTTGGCGGCGTTGGTCAGCGCTCTTCTCTCCCTGCTGGCTGTACGCAAGATACGAGCCGCTCAGACGACCGTGCTGGCGGACGGGAAGGCCGACCTGGCCGACTTCTCCGTCT
>DATCCQ010000033.1:0-3989 GCA_036511185.1 Gaiellaceae bacterium | reverse complement strand
AGCAAGAGCGAGTACCGATTGCGTTCCCCGGCGCCTTCTCTATCCGTTCAACGAGCAGAGGAGAGAGGCCCCTTCGTGCCAAACGGCGCCGTTAAATGGTTCACGCGCAAGAGTAGATCGAGCCCGCTTGACGCCGACTCGAAGCGCCGCCTAATTCGTGCCGCGCTCAGGCGCCGCTATATCGCGCATCGCGCGCACGCCAGCCATGCCGCTTCTGCCCACACGGCGGGGCGGCCCCGATTTCGCTGCGCCGACTGCGGTTACGGGATAGTCGCCGACGGCATCTTGCCGCGCTGCCCGATGTGCCGAGCCAACGAATGGGTGCCCGACACGAGTGCGCAGGTTACCGGCGCCTCGCCGCCGGGCTCCTGAACGAGAACGGGAGGCGCCGACTAGCGACACCTCCCGTGATCTCAAGTTCAGCCCTTATCAGCCAATAACGCGAACGTTAGTTGCCTGCGGGCCTTTCTGTCCTTCGCTCGACTCGAACTCGACCTTCGCCCCTTCGGGGAGACTCTTGAAGCCCTCGCCGGCGATGCCATTGTGGTGGACGAACAGATCCTTGCCGCCATCTTCGGGCGTAATGAATCCGTAGCCCTTGTCATTGTTAAACCACTTGACGGTTCCGGTTGCCATAAAACTCACCTCCCTGCTGTCTCACGAACAAGCAAGGAGCGCTAGCTGCGCAACCCGGTACTCGTCCTGATTGATCAAAGCCTAGCGCGACGAGAGAGGTATTACCGCTCGGGTTTCCGGGCGAAAGCGCCTCTGATTGCGCGCAAATTTGTGTCGTTGCCACGGGTGCCTCGTCTACCAGCGTGAATTGCGGCCGCGGCGACTCGTGTAAACGCGGCGCGGCGCCGCAACGCGCATACCTTCGCGCTCGAACTGCGCGCGGTGACCGAGCCGCGCCGCCAGGCGGCTGACGTCGGCCTGCTGCTCGGGCAACACGAAGGTGATGCCGTTTCCGCTCTTGCCCGCACGGCCCGTGCGCCCGACCCGGTGCACGTAGTCCTTGTCTTCCTCGGGCGGGTCGTAGTTGATCACGTGCGTGATGGCCTCGAGGTCGAGCCCTCTCGCGGCGACGTCTGTCGCGACGAGCGTTTGCACCTCACCGGCGCGGAAGCGATTGAGCGTGCGCTGACGGGCGTTCTGGGGCATGTCGCCGTGCAGAGCCAAAACGTTCACGTCGAGCCGGGCCAGTTTGATCGCCAGCCGGTCGGCTCCGCGCTTGGTGCGCACGAACACGAGCGCCAGTCCGCGCTCGCCCGAGAGCTCCTCGACCAGCTTCTCGACCTTGGCATCCGCCGTGACCGAGACGAAGCGATGGTCGATCTGACCTTCCTCGTGGTCGGCCAGGGGCGCCGTTTCGAAGCGCGACGGATCGCGCGTGTAGGAGTCAGCGAGCTGACCTACCGCGCCGTCGAGAGTAGCCGAGAAGAGCATCGTTTGGCGCTCACGGGGAAGCCGCTTCATCAGCCGCTCGACCTGCGGCTTAAAGCCCATGTCGAGCATCCGGTCGGCCTCGTCGAGCACGAGCAGGTCAACCTGCTCCAGCGACACCAGCTTTCTTTCGACCAGATCCTGCAAGCGGCCGGGCGTGGCGACCACGATCTGCGCGTTGCGCGCCTTCTTGGCCTGCGGTCCGATCGGTGCACCGCCGAAAACAGCGACGACTCTCAACCCGCATACGTCGGCGAGCGGCCTGATTTCATCGGCCACCTGCCCGGCGAGCTCACGCGTCGGCGTGAGCACAAGCGCCGCCGGTTGCGACCGGTCGCGGCTGATTCGCTCGACGATCGGCACGGCAAAGGCGAGCGTCTTGCCCGAGCCCGTCGGCGACTTCGCGAGCACGTCGTGGCCGGCGAGGGCGTCGGGGAGAACGAGCTCCTGGATTGGGAATGGTTGCGTGATGCCGCGCACGGCGAGCGCTTGCTCAACCCGCACGCTGACGCCCAGCGCTCGGAAAGACTGCATATACATATGTTCAAACTCCTTGGTATTCGGGTTCGAGATCGTCCACTCGAAACCGCGCAAGGAGGAACGAGAAGCTAAATCTCACGGAACGACGATCTGCCGTCCGTGGCAGGACCGTAGCACAAGCGCCCGTCCTCGGAACTGCTACCGTGGACTTTGACTAGGTACGAGTGCGGTTTGCGCCCAGGCGCCCTCTCCACACTCCAGACAGAAAAGAAGGTGCACTCTCGATGAAAGGCACAACCCTGAAGTTGCAGCTTCGCGGGCACAGCCTCCTCGCCTTGAGCGGCGAGCGCGTCGAGACCTCCACCGCAACCGGAGCGTGGTGATCGGATGGCGAAGGAAGAAAAGGTCGAGTTCGAAGGCGAGGTCGTCGAGGCGCTGTCGAACGGTAAGTACCGCGTCGCGCTCGACAACGGCTACGAGACGCAGGCCTACACGGCCGGCAAGATGCGCCGCTACCGGATTCGCGTGCTACCGGGCGACCGGGTAAAGGTCGAGCTCTCGGCCTACGACTTGCAGCGCGGGCGCATCGTCTTCCGCTTCAGGTAACGTCGCCGCCCCTAAGGGCCTACCCCGGTGGGAATGTGTGACCGAGGCGGTCAAGCCGTGGATGACAGTGGCCGGGGGGTCGTGAAGGCGCACTGGTAGTGCGGAAAACGGCCTTGCGGCCGCTGGCGCCGCGGATCGGCCGCGTCGGGTATGCAGGCCTATTGGGATAGGCCCTAAGTCGGCAAGACGTAGAACGCGATCGCCGCGTACTGAAGCCCTATCGCCGCCACAACGAGCAGATGAAAAACCTCGTGGTAGCCGAAGGTCGCGGGAAACGGATCGGGCCGCCTGGTTGCGTAGACCACGGCGCCCAGGCTGTAGAGGATGCCGCCCGCGAGGATCAGAAGCATGCAGGCCCAACCGGCGTTCCAGACGATCTCGGGCATGGCGACGACGCCGACCCAACCGAGTGCGATGCCTACAACCGCGGCTAGCCATTTCGGCGCGCTGATCCAGAAGAGCCTGATGAAGATCGCCAGCGCGCAGCCGCTCCAGACGATCGCCAGCACCACGGTTTGCCAGGCGCCGTGCAAGACGAGCAGCCCGACCGGCGTGTAGCTGCCCGCGATCAGACAGTAGATACCGGCGTGGTCGAGCCGGCGCAGCCAGACTCGCCGCCTGGGCGACCAGTTCGGACGGTGATAGAGCGCGCTCGCTCCGAGCATCAGAACGACGCTGGACGCGAAGACGGCAGCGCCAACGCGGGCACGAGTCCCGTCGGCCGAAAGAACCAGCCAGACTCCAAGCGGAATCGCCACGACGAAGCCCCACTGGTGAAACACGCCGCGTAGACGGGGCTTTACCCTTGCTTCCACTCGTCCTCCAGGTTTTTGGTCGGGGTTTTTAGTCGGGCGCTGCCCGGCTCAAAACATCGAAGGCGCCGCCTCGCTCGCCGCTAACGCAGCATCGCTCAGGCGGCGCCTTCTGTTTCTTCAAGGGTTATCAGCCAACAACGCGTACGTTCGTGGCCTGAGGGCCCTTCTGCCCCTCAGTCGCCTCGAACTCGACGCGAGCGCCCTCGGGCAGGCTCTTGAAGCCCTCGCCCTCGATGCCCGTGTGGTGGACGAACAAGTCCTTACCGCCGTCTTCGGGCGTGATGAACCCGTACCCCTTGTCGTTGTTGAACCACTTGACGGTTCCGGTTGCCATAACTCACCTCCTTGCCAATTTGCGAACAAGCAAGGAACGCGAGGAAACGCATCCCGGTACTCGTCCTTCGAACGCCTTCAAGATTACCGCGCCGCGGCCTGTTATGCAGTACTCTTTGCAAGCAAGTGGCGTCCGGGCGCCTGGAAGCTAGAAAAATGGTGCAGCGGCCGGAGATGCCCGAGAGGCAATCAGCACTAGATCAGCACACGCCGACGGGGCGGCAAGCGCGCCTGGAGAACCGCGCTCCGCTGCTCGCGCTGGGCGTCTTCTTGCTCGTCTTTCTCGTCGCGCTCGGTAGTAGTCGCTCGCTT
>DATCCQ010000032.1:0-3255 GCA_036511185.1 Gaiellaceae bacterium | reverse complement strand
CGCGGCGCGATTGACCGCCACCTTGTCGGCGCCGAGGTCGATCACGGCGGCCCGGTTGTCGCCGCGGTCGAGCGCGGAGCGCTGGCCGGAGTCCAATTCCACCCCGAGCGCAGCGCCGCGGCCGGCGCCCGCCTACTAAAGAACGTGATTCGATGGTCAAGAAGCGCCTGATCCCCTGTCTCGACGTAACCAAGGGCCGCGTCGTCAAGGGCGTGCGCTTCGTCGAACTGCGAGACGTCGGCGACCCGGTCGAGATGGCCACGCGCTACTCGGAGCTGGGCGCCGACGAGCTCGTCTTCCTCGACATTACGGCAACCGTTTTCGGGCACGAGCCGATTCTCGAGCTGGTGGAGCGGGCGGCGACCGAGCTGGAGATTCCCTTCACCGTCGGTGGCGGCGTCTCGACACTCGAGCACGCCCGCAGGCTGCTGCGCCTCGGCGCCGACAAGGTGGCGGTCAATCGCGCCGCGGTCGAGCGGCCCGAGCTACTGACCGAGCTGGCCGAGGAATTCGGAGCGCAGGCCGTCGTCTGCGCCATCGACTCCAAGAAGGTCGGGCCCGGTAAGGGCGAGGTGGTCACGCACGGGGCGCGACAGCCGCGCGGATTGGACACGATCGAGTGGGCGCTTGAGGTGGTTGAGCGCGGCGCCGGCGAGATCATGCTCACCTCGATCGACGCCGACGGCACCAGAGAGGGCTACGACCTCGAGATCACAAGCCTGGTCTGCGACGCCGTTTCGGTTCCGGTGATCGCCTCGGGCGGCGCCGGCACGGTGAAGCATCTGGCCGAGGCCTTCGAAGTCGGCGCCGAAGCGGCGCTCGTCGCCTCGATCACGCACGAGGCGCCCGAAAGGATTCCCCAGATAAAGCGCAAGCTCGAGGAGGCAGGATGGCAGATGAGACTCTGAAAGCGGCGATCGTTCAGGACGCCGCTAGCGGGCGGGTGTTGATGCTGGCCTGGATGAACGAGGAGGCGCTGCGACGCACGCGCGAGAGTGGCCAGGCCTGGTTCTGGAGTCGTTCGCGCAGCGAGCTATGGCACAAAGGCGCCACTTCGGGCTCCTTCCTCGATGTCGAGGAGTTGCGCGAGGACTGCGACGGTGACGCGATCCTGCTCAGGGTGAGCGCCGAGGGCCCGGCCTGTCACACAGGCGCCGAGTCGTGCTTTGCGCCCTGGCTCTGGCGGCGCGTGACCGAGCGGGCCAAAGAGCGACCGAAGGGCTCCTACGTCGTCAGCCTGCTCGATGAGGGGCCCGCCGGCGCCGCGCGGAAGGTGGCCGAGGAAGGCGTCGAGGTGGCGCTGGCTGCCGTCTCGGAGAGCGACCAACGCGTTATCGAGGAGGTCGCCGACCTCTGGTTCCACTCCTACGTGCTGCTCGCATCGCGCGGGCTCGACCCGAACCAGGTCGAGGACGAACTGAAAAAGCGAATCCGCTGAGCGCTAGTTCCGCAACCGGAGACACGGCGAGTCGAGGAGAGACGCCGCGGTTGACGAAGGAAAATCCGGCAGTTGGCGTGTACGCTTGTAACGAGCGTTACGCTCCAATTGCCCCCAATTGAACCGATCCGCTGTTCACGCGCCGAGAAAGGGCCAGACAGTTGTCGACGACTCTCAGAGAGATAGCGGTACGCACCGGAGTCTCCGTCTCGACTGTATCGCGCGTCCTGAACGGTCATTCGGGCGTCAGTGCGGAGGTGCGCGAGCGCGTGCTGAAGCTGGCCGCCGAGCTCGACTACACGCCCAACGCCGCCGCGAGGACACTCGTGCTGCAGCACTCGCGTCTGATCTCAGTCGTCATCCGCACCGGCGACCATCGCGAATTCCAGCACCCCTTCTACCAGGTCATTCTCGACGGGATCAAGCGGAAAGCCACGGAGTTCGGCTACGACCTCCTCATCCTCAGCCACGAGGGCATCGAGTACGGAGACGACAGCACCTTCTTCGTCGAGCGCGCGCGCCGACACCAGGTCGAAGGGGCGATCCTGATGGGCATTCGCGAGATCGACCTGGAGCTGTTCACCAAATTCAAGATCCCGGTGATGACCGTGGATTTCGAGCCTCAAAAAGAGGTCGCGGGCTTGTACGGAGTGGTCAAGTCGGACAACGTCTCCGGTGCCGAGATGGCGGTCGAGCATCTCTATTCGCTCGGCTATCGCCGTATCGCTCACATCGCCGGCCTGCTCCACACTTCGGCGGCGCTCAACCGCCTGGCCGGCTATCGCAGCGCGCTCGAGCGCCTCGGCATCCCCTATCGCGACGACTACGTCGCCGAGGCCGATTACCGCTACGCCAGCGGTTGCGCCGCTATGCGCCGGCTCTTGGCGCTGCCCGAGCCTCCCGATGCCGTAACGGCTTCCAGTGATATGTCAGCGCTCGGCGCGATGCGCGCCATCCGCGACCTCGGGCTCAGCGTTCCCAAGGACGTGGCGATGGTCGGTTACGACGACATCCTCTTCGCATCGCTCTCCACGCCGACCTTGACGACCATTCGCCAGAACATGGGGCAGATGGGTGAGGTCGCCTGCGGAGCGCTGATCGAGTTAATCGAGGGAAGAACCAACGAGCTGCCGAAGCTTGTGCTTCCGGTGGAGCTCGTCGTGCGCGAGTCCTGCGGCGGTGGCAAGGCGGAAGAGGCCGACACACTTGGCATCCTCGACGCCGTGCTCTCGCGCGAATAGTCGGAAAGACTTCTCGGCCTCGAATTGCAGCGAGCTCTACGCGTGCACCGGCTCGCTGTAGCGCTGGATATCGAGCGGGTATCTAGGCTCGAGCACCTCACTGCGCTTCACGGCCAGGAGAACGCGGCAGGGAGCGCGCCGCAGCACAAGCTCCGTGGTCGCGTCCAGCGGCATTCGCCTGCTCTTACGTCGGGACGGAGGCCGGTCGGCCGGGAGGATGATTATCTCGGCATGGTGGTGCCGGGCTTCGGCAACGATCGCGTCGGAGGCGCTGCGCGTGCGGACGAGCCTGGAAAGGGCGCGAATACCGTAGGAGTCGGCGATCGCCTCGGCGTCGTCGAGCAGGTCGCCGAGGAACTCTTCCTCGGGCAGCCGCGCCCCGATCGGAAAGCCCAGCGGCACTTCGAGCGGCGCCACGATCGTGATGCGTGAACGGCGCTCGGCTGCGAGCCGGCAGGCGACGTTCATCGCCGTGGCCACGTTCGCCTCGGCGAAGACGGGTACCACGATCTGCCGGTACTCCAGATGCCAGGGCAGTATCTCCGCCGGCGCGTGAGTCGTCTCGCGCAGAGGAAT
>DATCCQ010000031.1:0-5677 GCA_036511185.1 Gaiellaceae bacterium | reverse complement strand
GGATCTCTCGCGCCCGCATCGGCTCCCCGGCTAGCTCGAGTACCAGTGTCACGGTCTCGAGTACCGGGCTCACCCTAGTTGGGGCGAGCCGCGGTTCGCGGGGATTGGCCAAGGCCCTGCGGAGCAACTCGTCGTGGAGCGCGCCTAGCCGAGATAGCTCAACCCCGGGTCGAGGGTTTGAACGTGCTCCGTTTAGTTCCAGCACTACCCCACCTTCTTCACCTTCTACGTCGGCGAGAGCGACGATCTCTTCCGGGGCGAGAACGAGTAGCTCGATCTCGAGCTCCGGCGGGCACACGTGGCGCACGTGTTCGAGGAGTACCCGGGTGGCCACGGAACCTCGCTCTGGACCGCGCACGCGACTGCCTGGCTCGAGCTCGCGCTCAGGCACATGAGACCGGTGCGCTGAGCCTCGCGACATCGAGCATGGAAGCGCCGGCGCGGCGCTTCCTGCACCGTGCCGGCGCTCCGAACCGCGGTTACCAGGCGTACGCCTCGGGCGCGGGCCCGCCCGGGCCGGGGAAGAGCTCGTCGAGCTTGCGGAGCGTTTCCTCGTCGAGCTCGATCTCCGGCACGCGCATCATCTCGTCGAGCTGCTCGAGCGTGCGCGGCCCGATGATCGGGGCGGTCACGACCGGGTTCGACAGTAGCCAGGCAAGCGCGACGTTGGCCGGCTGCTCGCCGAGCTCGGCGCAGAGCGCCTCGTAGCGCTCGATCCTGTCGCGCTCACGCTCGAGCTGGGCCTGAGTGTCCGGGCTGGCGCGACGTCCTTGCTTCGCCTTCGCCGCTGCGCCGCCCAGCAGGCCGGCCGCGAGCGGGCTCCAGGTGATGACGCCCAGCCCGTACGCCTCGCAGGCGGGCAGCACCTCGAGCTCGACGCTGCGCGCGAGGAGGTTGTAGAGGCTCTGCTCGGAGACGAGCCCGAGGAAGTTGCGCGAGCGGGCGATCTCGTTCGCCTGCGCGATGTGCCAGCCCGCGAAGTTGCTGGAGCCGACGTAGAGGACCTTGCCCTCGCGCACGAGCTGCTCCATCGCCTGCCAGATCTCCTCCCAGGGCGCGTCACGGTCGACGTGGTGCATCTGGTAGAGGTCGATGTGGTCGGTCTGGAGTCGCCGCAGGCTCGCCTCGCAGGCCTTCCTGATGTGCAGGGCCGAGAGCCGGCCCTCGTTCGGCCAGCGGCCCATCTGTCCGAAGACCTTCGTCGCCAGCACGACCTTGTCGCGGCGGCCGCCGCCCTGGGCGAGCCAGCGGCCCACGATCTGCTCGGTGATTCCCTCGCCGCGGCGCTCCTGGTCGTCGCCGCGCCAGCCGTAGACATTGGCGGTGTCAAAGAAGTTGATGCCTTGCTCGAGCGCGCGATCCATGATCGCGAAGGCGTCCTGCTCGCTCGTTCCGCGGGGCTCCCAGCCGAAGTTCATCGTTCCGAGACAAAGCGGGCTGACTCGCAGCCCCAGTCGGCCCAGCTTGCGATAGTCCATTGCAGCGTCTCCTTCGTCGCGGTCGAGGGCAACGCTAGCAGCCGGGGGCGCCCATGTGATCGGGCAATATCGTAGGGGCAGGCTCGGCAGCGCCTGGGGATGGCAACGCTCAGCCGACGTGGTTCTCGGGCTCGTCCAGCTCCGCCTTTGCGGGGAAGAGCACGCGCACGGTCGTGCCACTCCGGGCTCGGAGTCGACCACGAGGGCGCTGCCGGCGCAGAATCGCCAACTCCTGGCGGAGCACGAGGATCTCCAGCTCCTTCGACCGATCGGAGCGGGGAAGCAGCAGCACGAGCGCAAACAGGTTGCGAACGGCGAGGTAGACAAACGACCAGAGCAAGCGCGCACCTCCCAGTCGGGCACGGGCAAGAGCGCCGACACTATCCCGCACCCAGGTCGCGTCCTCCGCCAGGCGCGGAGCCACGCTCGGGTTTGCGAACCCTACGGGGTAGCAGTGGCGAGGTCCCTCCGTTCTCGAGCAGCGACGCAAGCCTCGGAGCCGCTGCGCTCTACACGGCCCGTCGGAAGCGCTCGTAGCTGAGACAGCAGCTTAGAGAAGTGCCGCCGAAGACGGCAGATAGCAACTCGCAATCGGCCCGGAACTGATCGAGTGTGGACACGTCCACGCCTCTCGACGTGTCCACAACCGCCTCCTGCCAGGCGCCGTCGCGAGAGCCGCGAGCCGCCGGAGTTGAGATGAGACTCGACCGGCCTCGTCGGAGTCTAGTTTGAGGACGTCAGTCGGAGGCCGTATGGTTACTTGAACGCGTGCGACGGGCACGCCGCACGCGGTTTTCGAAGGAGGCATCGGCAACCTGCGTGCCGCGCGGCATGCGGTGCCCGTTTAGCCTGTCTGATTCGTCGTATCTCGAAGGAGCGCAGATGAAGGGTTGGAAACGAGCCGGAACGACACTCGCCGGTTCGGCAGCGGCCGGAGCCCTGATCTGGTTCGTGCCGCATTTCGATCGCTGGTCGACGGGCGGCTACTGGGGTGCGATGGCGACGTTCGCCGCCGCCGGCCTCGTGCTCGGGGTCGCTCAGCTTCGTGGTCGCGAGGGGAGCGCGATCGCGATGTTTCTCATCGTGTTCGTGCCCGTTCTGATCGTCGGAGGCTGGGTCGTGCTCGCCGCTCAGCCGCGTGGCGACTGGTTTCGCAACCAGATCGTCTCCTGGAGCAGCGATATCGGAGTCGACCATGCCGTGCGGAACCTCGGCGAGCACGTGACCGTGCTCGCCTTCGGCATCGGCCTCGTATTCGGGCTCATGTTCGAGCCCGCCATGATCCGCCGGCGCCGGACGGTCGCGGCGCCGGTTGTCGCGCCGGCTTCGACGACATCGATGCCGCCGGTCGAGACACCTGCCTCCGAAGAGCCAACGCGCGTTGAAACCTCCAAGACAGCCGAGCCGGAATCGGCCGCCGCCGAGCCCACCGAGCCGGACGCGCCCAGCTAGCCGGAAGGAAGCTTGGCCGGGTCGACCGCCGGCGACCTGTAACGGAACGGCTCGCCGGGTCTTCAACAGCGTCAGCGGCCGTTCCGCTGTAGCCTCAAATCCTGTAGAGAGCTAGCGGAACCGATCAGGTAGCTTGGTCGTCCACCCGATGCCGAAGCACCACGTTCTCATAGTCCGCCGCTCCGTAGCTTCGGAAGGACGTCCCGAGCCCCTCACATGCAAGGCACTCGGCCTTGGAGACGCAGCGCCGGCGATCTCGTAGACGCCGTGACGGGCGCGCCGGAATCGTCGCTCTGGGCCTGAGGCGCCAGCGGCTAGTGCCCCTTTCACTGATGTCCAGAGCAGCGGCTCGCCGACAAGCTCGCAAGCCGCCGCGTGGATCTCGCGCGCTCGCATAGGACCGCCTGTAAGCTCGAGCACGCAGCTGATCGTCTCTAGTACCGGACTGGGACGGGCCGGAGATGACCGCGGCTTCTGTGGATTTGCAGCTGCTTTGCGCAGAAGGCGCTCGTGAATCGCGCCGACCCTAGATAGCTCAACCCCAGCTTGAGGGTTCGAAAGTGCTCCGTTTAGTTCCAAAGGCTGGTTTCCCGGGGTGAACGCGGACAACCAGAGTTCGACGTCCGAACCCCGACCTCTATAGTCAGGCTTTCTGGCCGCCAGCTCCCGTCTCGACTATGCTCCGACCGCTGCCTGATCCCTAGGCTGGTCCCGAGTTCTCGAACCGGTAGCTTCGGCTCGCGGCGCTTGTGCTGGTCTCCTCTGTGTCACGAGCCTATTATGGTCGCGAGATCTTCTTGTGGCGGGCTCTGCGTGTGGATGGACCGATGACCAAGCGAGACGTGATCCACCTTGTCCTCGAAGGAGAGCGGTCGCCGTACGTGCCCTGGTCTTTCTCATTCACCGAAGACGCGAAGGACAAGCTTCGGGCGCACTACGGTCACCTCGACCTGGAGGAGGTCCTGCAGAACCACCTTCTCCCACTCGGCAGCGACATCGGTTTCTTCGAAGATCTCGGCAATCACCGGGTGCGGGACGTCTTCGGCGTCGTCTGGGACAGAACGGTGAACCGCGACATCGGCTTCGTCGAGAACCAACTCCTCCGCGAACCCTCCCTCTCCGGTTACTCCTTCCCGGACCCACTCGATCGCCGGTTCTTCGAGAGCATTCCCTCCCGCATCGAGGAGTACGGCGACAGGTTCCGCGTCTTCCAGCTGGGCTTCTCGCTGTTCGAGCGCGCCTGGACGCTGCGCGGCATGGAGAACCTCTTGATGGACTTTTACGACAACCCCCGATTCGTCCACGAGCTTTTCGAAGCCATCGCCGCTTACAACGTGGCGCAGGTTCGTGAGGCGCTGAAGTACGACATCGACGCCGTCTACTTCGGAGACGACTGGGGTCAGCAGCACGGACTGCTCATGGGCCCCCGGCTCTGGCGCAAGTTCATCTATCCGGTTCTCGGGACGATGTACGGCACCGTCCACGAGGCGGGCAAGTACGTGTTCATCCATTCCTGCGGCGACGTCGACGAGCTGTTCGACGATCTGATCGCGATCGGTCTCAACTGCTTCAACCCGTTCCAACCCGAGGTGATGGACGTCGCCTCGCTGCTCGAGCGCTACCGCGGGCGGCTGACCTTCCACGGCGGACTCTCGACGCAGAAGACACTCCCGTACGGATCCGTCGACGACGTGCGGCGCGAGACGCGCGACCTCCTGGCACTCGGCTCCAAGGGGGGCTACATCTTCTCACCCGCGCACGCGGTCGAAGGCGACGTCCCGCTCGAGAACATGCTCGCGTTCATCAGGCTCGCGCAGAGTCAGCCCGGCTATGTGGATCAGGCCAACGTGAGTGCTGCGGTGGCGAACGGCAAGGAGATGCCGAGATGAGCGAGCGCGTTCAGGCCATTGCCGCCGCCGTCGCGGAGGGCGACGCGGGCGCAGTGAAGGCGCTCGTGCAGGAGGCGCTCAACGAGCAAGAGGATCCGGCCGGCGTCCTGGACGACGGCCTGATCGCCGGCATGAGGGAGGTCGGAAGGCTGTTCGAGGAGGGCGAGTACTTCGTCCCCGAGATGCTGATCGCAGCCCGCGCGATGAAGGAGGGTCTCGCGATCCTCCGGCCGGCCCTCGTGCGCGCGAACGTGAGACCGACCGGCAAGGTCCTGATCGGGACCGTCAAGGGGGATCTGCACGACATCGGCAAGAACCTAGTCGGGATGATGCTCGAGGGGTCTGGCCTCGAGGTCGAGGATCTGGGCACGGACGTATCGCCGGAGCGATTCGTCGAGGCGGTGCGTTCCGGCGGAGCCGGCCTCCTCGGGCTGTCGGCGCTGCTCACGACCACGATGCCGTACATCCGGACGACCATCGAGGCGATCGACGAGGCGGGGTTGCGGGACAGGATCAAGGTCATCGTGGGAGGTGCACCGGTCACCGAGGCGTTTGCCCGTGAGATCGGCGCCGACGGCTACGCCCCCGACGCGAGCCGGGCGGCCGCCCTGGCTCGATCGCTGATCACTCCCTTGGGGTTACATAGGAGCGATTACCACGCACGCGAAGGTTCTCCCTAGCCTGACAGGCGTCGTTGGTGCTAGAGATAGAGCGTGATGGGCAGCCTCACGCCGAGAAGCGGAATCGTCTTCGACATCCGGGAGTTCACAGTCCACGACGGCCCGGGAGTGCGAACGACCGTCTTCCTGAAGGGATGTCCGCTCGCGTGCACGTGGTGCCACAACCCGGAGGGCAGGC
>DATCCQ010000030.1:0-3998 GCA_036511185.1 Gaiellaceae bacterium | reverse complement strand
CTCCAGGCGCCGTACCAGCTCGGCGGTCGCACGCACTCCCACGTCGCTGGCGATCAGCGCCTCTTCCAGCCGCTCCCAGGCCAGCTCGTCGCCGGGATCGAAGGCCGCGGCGGCGATCTGGCCAACCAGCGCCTTGCGGCTTTTACCCAGCGAGTCGCGCAGGCGCGAGAAGAAACCGCGCTGCTCAACCGCAGCCTCGGCCGGGCTCTCCGGCTCGCCGAGCAGCTCTGACCAGGTTCGGCTCATCGCAAGCGCAAGCGTAGTCGAGGCCGAGCAATAGTCCGTGCCCTCTCGAGACGAGGCTTCGCGAAAGAACTCGAGCGGCCCGGAGGCCGCTCGAGTTCTTCTACAACATCTTCGCGAGACGCAAAGCCATTCGGGCTTCGGGCCTATCCCGGTAGGAATGTGTGACCGAGGCGGTCAAGCCGTGGATAACAGTGGCCGGAGGGTCGTGAAGGCGCACTGGTAGTGCGGAAAACGGCCCTGCGGCCGCTGGCGCCGCGGATCGGCCGCGTCGGGTATGCAGGCCTATTGGGATAGGCCCTTACTTCTTCATCAGCTCGGGCAGCTTCACCAGACGGTTGCCGATGAGAGCAAGCAGCAGCACGAGACCGCCGACCAGCCCAAGCCAACCGCCGGTACCCAGGTTGCCGAAGTGGCCGAACGCCTGGTGAACGGGATTGGCTACCGCCAGACCGACCAAAACAGCGGAGACGATCATTGCTAGATCAGAAAGTTCCGCCTTACGCGCGTTGGCCGCCGCGAGAATACAAATCGCGCTGGCGATTACAAGCGCTAGCAGAAGCAAACCCATTGCGTGCCCCGAGTACGAAGCCTGCCAGTAGCTGAGGCCCGATTTGTCTACGTACTCCGACCAGATGCCGATCGTAATCAGCACGAGGCCGATCGCAGCCGCGACTGTCCAGAGGGTAATGCCCGGCGCTTTCGCGTCCGACCGCCTATGCCAGAGCTGTGCGGCTCCTGCGCCGACAGGCGTCAGAACCGCAGCGATCCCGAGCCAGCCACCCCAGCCGAGCTTGCCGAGATTCTTGAAGGCCAAGATCGCGGGGATGTAGAGGAAGATCCCCAGCGCCGCTGCCCCGGTAACTGCCGCTATCAGGTCGAGAATCACCTTGCCGAGCATTAGTGACGCCACCAGGCAACAAGCAGCAAGTCCAAGCAGGATGATCAATACGGTCAGCACCGTGCCGTCATCCGTGTACTTCCCGGTGTATCCGTCGACGTCGAAAGTTTCTACGAAGAGCGCGATGAACCCGAGCACTACACCGAGCAGCGCAACGAGTTCCGCGACCCTACGTCTCCCCAGTTCCATTAGCCCCTTTTCCTCTCTCGAATGCCCACCCCCACACACTGCGGCGATTATCCCGGCTGCGATGCCTCCATTCAAGCCCGCCCGACATCGCAGTAACTTGGCTCGACCCGGAATCATCCGCTAGGCCCTGCTACCGTCCCGCTGATGCCCGTAGAGCCTTTGATGAGCGAGGACCTTGCCCGCCAGCTCATCAGCGATCCGAAGATCCTCTGGTACCAGCGTTTTCCGCTCGCAGACGGCGTCATGTCGCCGGGTGAACGCGATATCGACCTGATTCTCACCCGCTCCGCCATCCCGGACGATTTGAGTGGTCTGAGCGTGCTCGACATCGGCACGACCAATGGAGGAGTTGCCTTCGATGCCGAACGCCGCGGTGCCAAGCGAGTCGTCGCGATCGACATCCACGAGCCTACGCTCTACGGCTTCGCGCAGATCGCAAGCGCCATCGACTCGCGCGTGGAGTACGTACGCGCCTCGGTATACGAGCTTCCCGGTGTGCTCAAGGAGCAGTTCGACATCGTGTTCTTCCTCGGCGTGCTGTACCACCTTCGCCACCCGCTGCTGGCCGTCGATGCGTTGCACGCGCTCGCCCGTAACCGTGTGCTTATCGAGACCGAGGTATCGAGAGCAGGCAGCGGCACCGGTTTCTATCGCGCCGGCTACCGGGGCGATTCCTCCAACTGGTTCGTGCCGAGCGAACAGTGCGTGATCGACTGGTTCGCGTCGAGCGGTTTTGCGATTGAGACGCTGACCGGGCGGCCGGGCGGACGTCGATCGATCGGCTTCGCCCTGGACACCTTGGTGCGCGTGGTGAGGAGACTTCCGAAGCGTGCTCTCTTCAATGCGACCGTTCTTGCTGATGATCCAGAGTGGAAACGGGTGAGCTACGAGCGCTCACTCCGGGTCACGGCTACTTAGAACTCGGTGCTCTTGCGAGTGCCAGCTCGGGCTCTTGCGGCGTTCGCCGCGATACCACCTGCGAGACGCCATTTCCGCTCATGGTCACGCCGTAGAGCAGATCGGCGGCTTCCATCGTGCGCTTCTGGTGGGTGATGACGACGAACTGGGCCCGGTCGGCATAGCGGCGCAGCAACTCCACAAAGCGACCGATGTTGGTCTCGTCGAGCGCAGCCTCGACCTCGTCGAGCAGGTAGAACGGGCAGGGGTGGGCGAGGAAGAGAGAGAAGAGGAAGCAAATCGCTCCCAGTGACTTCTCGCCGCCAGAAAGCAGCGAGAGCTTGCTGACCCGCTTGCCGGCGGGACGTAGCTCGATCTCGATTCCGGCCTCTTCGTCTGTCTCGGGCTCGGGCTCGGTCATCCGCAGCCTGCCCTCGCCGCCCGGGAAGAGCGTGGCCGCAACCTCTTCGAAGGTGCTCGAGACGAGCTGGTAGGTCTCGGCGAAGCGGCGCTCGACGGTCTCGGTCAGCTCGGCGCAGAGCTTCTCCAGCTCGGCCAGGCTGCTTTCAAGGTCGGCGCGCTGAAGCTCCAGCTCCTCCAGCCGCACCTTTTCCTCGGCGTACTCCTCCTTGGCCAGCGGGTTGACCCGCCCCAGCTCCTCCAGGCGCCTCTGCCCACGCTCCAGCTTGAGAGCGATCTCTTCGCGGTCGTCGCCTTCCGCCGGCTCCACCTCGCCGCCGCCCAGGCGCCGCTCGGCGTCTTCGCACTCGGAGTCGAGACGCGCCAGTTCGACTCCAACCTGGGCGAGACGCTCGGACTCGGCATTCGAACGGTCGCGCAGAGCCGCCTCCTCGGCGCCGAGACGGCGCAGCGTGGCGCCCAGCTTGCCGGCGTGGCCGGCTCCCGCCTCGACCTGCTCGCGAAGGGGCGCTTCAAGAGCTTCGACGCGACCGGAGATCGCGGTCAGAGCGGTTAGCAAGCGCTCG
Source organism: Gaiellaceae bacterium (assembly GCA_036511185.1). Lineage (GTDB taxonomy): Bacteria > Actinomycetota > Thermoleophilia > Gaiellales > Gaiellaceae > Fen-549. The sequence goes on along the minus strand of DATCCQ010000030.1, from coordinate 782 downwards.
CCGTAGGCACTCAGGCGGGCGCAGAAGGACTCGGGCGGGTGGGCGCGATCGACACGCGCCTTGGTGTGCGCCTCTGCGGCCAGGCGCTCCCGCTCGCGTGCCTCGCCTGTAATGCTCGCGGCCTGAGCCAGCGTCGCTTCCGCGGCGGCGATCTCTTGCGCCAGCGCATCCCTGCGCGCGGCAACCCGCTCGGCGGCGAGCTTAGCGAGCCTGGGCGGCTCGTCGGCGCCCGAGCGCCCGAGGGCCTCCGAAAAACGTTCTCGAGCGAGCGACAGCGCAAGGCGCAAATCGGCTTCGGCGGCGGCCAGCGACTGCAGATCCTCGCTCAGGCGTGAGACCTGCCCGCGGCTCTGCTCGGCCTTGCTCTGGAGAGGCTCGCGCAGCGTAGCCGCGGAGCTTTCGGCCGCCTGCAGCGCCTGCTCCAGGCGTGAGCCGCTCTCAATCAGGCGAGCGAGGAAGGCCGCCGTGAGCAAACGCCGGCGTGGCGGCTCGACCTCGGAAAGAGCTTTCTGCGCAGCCTTCAGCGCGCGCTCGGCGGCGTTGAGGCTCTCCTCGGCCTCGGCGGCCTCGCCGAAGAGCCGCGCCACCTCCAGCTCGAGCGCGCGGCGGCGGGACTTGAGTTCCAGCATGAGAGCCTCGGTCGCGCTCCCGGAGAACCAGAGCTCGCCTCTGGCAGCGTCGTAGCCGTGCCCCTCGCGCGTGACGACGACGCCCGAGCGAGCCTGGGTCAGTTGCTCGAGCGGTACGAGCCAGATGCCCTCGAGCAGCTGCTGCGCCCTCCT
>DATCCQ010000029.1:0-2443 GCA_036511185.1 Gaiellaceae bacterium | reverse complement strand
GTGATCCCGGCCCTACCGAATGGAGGCACTGTCACCTTCACGGTCACGGGCACCGCCGGTACCGGAGCCCAGATAGCTAACACCGCCACGCTCGTTCCTTCTACTGCAACCGTTGATCCGAGCCCTGCCCTGGCCACCGATACAGATAAGGTGAATCGCCCTCCGGTTGCAAATGCCGGAGCGGACAAAACTCTAAGCGTCGGCGATACCGTGATGCTGGACGGCTCTTCGAGCTCTGACCCTGACAACGACACGCTCGCATACACGTGGACGCAGACAGACGGATCTTCGGTCACCCTCTCCAGCAACACCGTCGCCAATCCCACCTTCACCGCTCCGGCGAGCGCCGCCTCACTGACCTTCAAGCTGACGGTTCGCGACGGCGTTTTCCAGAGCGACCCGGACTACGTCACGATCACGGTGAATCGCCCTCCGGTTGCAAACGCCGGACCGGATCAGGTCGTGAAAGCCGGTGGCACCGTGATACTGGATGGCACTTCGAGCTATGACCCTGACCACAACGCGCTCACCTACGCGTGGACGCAGACAGGTGGGTCTCCTCCTGTCAGCCTCTCCAGCAACACCGTCGCCAATCCGACCTTCACAGCTCCGGCGAGCTCGGCCTCGCTGATCTTCAAGCTGACCGTGAGCGACGGCACGCTGACCAACTCCGACTCCGTCACGATCACGGTGGTGAAAAACGCTACTCCCGCCGTCACGGTCTACAAGCGCCCGCAGACGAAGCTCGGCAAGGCGATCATCAGCTCCGTGAAGCGTACGGCGACCTTCAAGTTCTCGGGCTCCGCCGGTAAGGGAAAGCTCAGCTTCCAATGCAAGCTGGACAAGGGGAAGTACAAGACTTGCAGCTCGGGCAAGAGATACAAGAACCTGAAAGCCGGCAAGCATGTGTTCCAGGTGCGGGCAAAGGATGCTCGCGGCTGGCTCGACCTGAGTCCGGCAATCAAGAGATTCAAGATCTAGACGCGGTTGGATCTGAGGCGGGGGCGGAGGCGACGGCCTTCCGCCCTCACTCGGCCAGGATTCGCGACAGCGCCTCGATCGAGAAGTCGCTCTCGGCCAACTTCCGCGCCTCGGCGCCGATAGCGCCGGCCCTGCCGCTGAGCGCGCGGACGACTGCGCGCGCGAATCCTTCCGCCCCGTCGCCCTCTAAATAGTGGGCGCCGCTGACGAGCCCGTCCACGCCGCCCGCGGCGAAAGGTGTGGCCACGACCGGGCGTCCGTAGGCCATGGCCTCGACCAGCTTGAGCGGCGAGCCTCTGCTTTCGAGCAAAGGCACCAGCGCGCAGCCGCACGCCGCGTAGACGCCTGGTAGATCCTCGACGAAACCGTGCACCTCGATGCGCCGATCGAGCTCGCCGGTGAGCGCCAGCCTGCGTCCGACCAGCACCAGGCGCGCCTGCGGGAGTTGCTTCCAGACCAGCGGCATCACCTCGGTGACCAGGAAGCGGGCAGAGCGCCTGTTGTGCGGCAGGCCGAAGTCGGCGACGAAGAGGGCGCTCTGGCTGCCGGGGCCGTACACGGGGACGATCGAGGCCACATCAACGACGTTGGGGACGCGACGGAGTCGGGCCTCGGGCGCCAACTTGGCCGCGCCGCTCAGATCGCGATTACTGGGAAACCAGGACTCCTGTGCGGTTTCGAGCACGAGGCGCTCGAAGCAGGCGAGCTCGTAAATATCGCTCGTACTCCAGTTTTCGCGCTCTGATATCAGGGCCGATTCGAGATTGTGCGCGTTGTAGTAGATCGGCTGCTTCTTGCCCAGCAAGAGTAGGGCCGAGGCGGCGGAGGGGCTGTCGGCGACGACTCGATCGAAGCTCTTGCCCCTGTGCTCCGTCAGCTCCGTGAAGAGCTCGCAGGAAAGCTCGTTCGCATACTGCTTGGGCACGCCTCTTGCTAGCGCGCGGCGATATAGGAAGGCGCGCTTAGCCCCGCGCGACGAAGAGATCTTGCGCAACTCGATCGCCGGATCGGCGACGAGCACGGGGTCAGGCTCGCTGCCGTTGAGCCGCGTGTAAGCCACCTCGACCCTGCCGAGCAGCGCCAGCGCGCGGATGATGCCGGTAGTGCGATTGCCGCGACCGCTGTTTTTATTGGGAGTGAACGGTATTACGACGAGCGATTCCATCTGCTTGTTTCCTCCAGAGCTCGATCGATCTCGGCGCTGCGCGGAACGATTCCAGTAGCGAAAGACTATCGCGCTCTAGGAAATGCACGTGCCGGCGCTTGGGAAGGCCGCTAATCTGGTTCTCGAGCACGCGACCCGAGGGGATGGCGGCTTGATTCTCTTAACTGCACAGGAGCCCGATGATGAGAATCGATAAAGGCATGACCCGAGCCGTCGTCGAACTGTTTTCGGATGAGCCTCTTTCGGCGTAAGCACGAGAGCGAAGAGGCGCGCGACGAGCGCGTACCTGAGCAGCCC
>DATCCQ010000028.1:0-14115 GCA_036511185.1 Gaiellaceae bacterium | reverse complement strand
CGCTTCGGTCATTCCCTCGATGTCACCGGGCCGAACGACGGCACCGGCTCCGAAGCGGCACACCGGCTCGGCCAGGCCGCCGACGTCATAGGTGACGGCCGGTACTCCGGCGCCGAGCGCGCGCAAGAGGGCGCCCGACTGATCGATGCCGGCGCGGTAGGGGAAAAGAGCCAAGGTCGAGTCGCCGAGAGCGCGGTCGATCTCGGCGTCGGAGAGGTAGCCGAGGCGCCACTTGGCGATTTCCCCGGCCTGCTCCATGTAGGGATCGACTGGCTCGATAGCGTCGCCGGCAACGAGTAGGCGTACATCGCCGAGCTTCTTTGCCACTTCGATCGCGTCGCCCAAACCCTTGTACGAGCGGACCAGCCCGAGGCAGAGTAGCGTTCTCCCGTCGTCGTTGCGAGGCGGATCGCTGTGGAAAATGGGGTGTGGAACGACGTGTAGCCGCTCGGGTGCGACTCCGAGATCGGTAAGCGTCCTGCGTCCGCGGTCGGAGTGAACGACGACGGCGTCGAAACGCTTGAGCAGCTTGGGCCAGAGCTTGCTCTTGCCCATCTTTCGCCGCGGCACCAGGTTGTGGGCGGTGAAGACGAGCGGAGTGCGTCGGGGCAGCAGAAAGCGATCGAGCTCGGGCAGGCCAAACCACTGCAGGTGAAAGACGTCGGGGTGGCGCCGGCGAAGGCGCGCCATGCCGAGCGGGTGTTCGCAGAACTTGAGCGGCAGGCGCAGGAGCGAGCGCCTGAAAAGGCGCGAGCTGAGCGGATAGAAGAGCTCGCTGCGCACGTACCCCTCCGGCTCCGCGACCGTTCCGAAGCGGAAACGGGAGCTGACCAGCTCGACCTCGGCGCCGGCGCGGGCGAGCGCCGCGGCCAGCTCGTGATCGTAGGGCGGCGTAAAGGCGGACGGGTCGGAGATGACTACGCGCACGCCGACAGCCTAGAGCGCCGAGCGGAGTGACGATCGGGCGAGCGAGCGCTCGGGCAGCTCGCGCCGGCAGACGGCTCTCGTAAACTCGCTGCATGAGCTTGCTCATCCGCTCCTGGAACGTGCACCACGGCATGACCTCGCCCAACGGGCGCCGGAACTATCTCGAGCAGGAGGTGCGTCTGATCGCGTCCGATCATCCCGACGTCGTCTGCCTGCAGGAGGTTCCGCTCTGGGGCCGTCGTCATCTCGAGCGCTGGAGCGATATGAGGCTGGTCTGGAATAGCGCACGCCGCATTTGGTTCCCGCCACGGCTCGGTGGCTGGATCACCCGACTCGATCAGGACTTCTTTCGCTCGGCTATCTCCGGCCAGGCCAACGCGATCCTGCTCGATCATCGCCTGCAGCCGCTCGAGCAGCGCTGGACGGTGATCAGCCGCGGCCGGCGCGAGCGCCGTATCTGTCAGGCCGTGCGCCTGCAGGGGATGGTGATCGCCAATCTGCACGCCTCCGGTATCGCCGGTCATATCGAGGTCGGCGCCGCCGAGGTTCTGCGTGCGCTCGCCTTTGCTGAGTCGCTCACTCAGTCCGGAGATGCGCTCGTTTTCGCCGGCGATTTCAACCTGCGCCCGAAGCAGCTGCCCGAGCTGCCGGGCTTCTCGGCTCCGGGCCGGGGCATCGACCACATCCTCGTCCGCGGCGCCGAGGCGGGCCCGCCCGAGTTTTGGCCCGAGGCGCGCCGGGCGATCGCTGCGGGTGTCCTCTCCGATCACGCTCCTGTTGAGCGCCGGATCGGGTAACAGCGACTATCTTCCGGAAGATGGACTTAGCCCAGGCCCGCGCCCAGTTCCCGGTATTCGAGCGCCTGGCTTACCTGAACGCCGGCACCTTCGGACCGCTCGCCCGTTCGACCGTCGAGGCAATTGAGGAAAGAGAGCGGCTGGATCTCGAGCAGGGGCGCTCGGGGCCGGACTTTTTCCCCCAGGCGATCGCCCTCCGCGACGAGTTGCGGGCGCGGATAGCCGCGCTGGTGGGAGTCGAGCCGGCGCAGGTTGCCCTCACCTGCTCGACCACCGACGGCTGCAACATCGTTCTCTCCGGGCTCGACCTCTCACCCGAGGACGAGATCGTGACCACGACCGACGAGCACTTCGGCCTGCTCGGACCGTTGCATGCCTCCGGCGCCCGCATCGTCCTCGCCGATCCCGAGCCCGAGGCGATCCTGGCCGCCGTCACGCCGCGCACCAAGCTGCTCGCGCTCTCGCAGGTGCTCTGGACGGATGGGCGCGTTCTGCCCGTCGCCGAGTTAAGAGAGCGAAGCGGGCTGCCCGCGCTGGTGGACGGCGCGCAGGCTGTCGGTGCGATTCCCGTTGCTGCTGCCGGGGTCGACTTCCTCACTGTCTCGGCCCAGAAGTGGCTCTGTGGGCCGGATACGGTCGGCGCTCTCGTCGTCCGCGAGCCGGAGCGGTTGCGCGTGGCTCAGCCTAGCTACTACGCGCAGAAGAGCTTCGAGCCGGACGGCAGCTTCGAACCGCGGCCCGGCGCCGCCCGCTTCGACTCGCAATGGATCGCGCCTGCCTCGATCGCCGGGCTTCTTGCCGCCTTGGACGGGCGTCCCGAGTGGGCCTTCGAGCGCGCCGCGGAGATGAGCGAGCTCTGCCGGAAGAAGCTGGCAGAGCGCTACGAGGTTATTTCGGCGCCCGGTCAGGGGACGCTAGTCAGCTGGAGAACGGACGGTGATCCCGCCGCGACGGTGAAGCGTCTTTTCGAACGTGGCGTCGTCGTGCGCGACATCCCCGGGCGAGATTTGATTCGCGCCTCCTGCGGCTGGTGGACGAACGAGGAAGACATCGAGCGGCTCATCGACGCACTACGCTGAGCTAACACTGACTGCGGACTGGCTACGGAGCGAGTAGCTCGCTCGCCTCGGCCCGCGTCATCGTTTGGGAGAGGAAACCGAGCTCGCGCTGCTCGAGAAGCTCTTCGGCGATCCGGACTGTGAGCCCGAAGACGGCCCTCTGCGCTTGTGGGCCGATACTCAGCCGGCGTACGCCGAGGCGCTCGAGCTCTGCGACCGGCGGCAATCCGGAGGTGGCGAAGACGTTGAGCGGTCCTTCCAGCTCCTCGACGAGGCGTCCGATCGTTTCCCCGTCGGTAACGCCGATGACGAATAGACAATCAGCTCCGGCCGCGCGGTAGGCGTTCGCGCGGCGCACCGTTTCCTCGAAGCGTCCTTCCGGCTCGCCGACCTGGCGCAGGTAAACATCGGTGCGAGCGTTGATGACGAGCGGAACGCCTTCACGCTTGCCGACCTCGCGGATTGCCTTGATTCGCTCGACCTGCTGCTCTAGCGAGAAAAGCGGCTCTTCGCCCCGGTGCCAGGCGTCTTCGAGGTTGAGTCCGACCGCACCGGCGGCGATAACCTCGGCAGCCGTCTCGGCCGCCGCCTCGGCGCTAGCCCCGTAACCCGCTTCGACGTCGGCGCTGACCGGAACCTTGACGGCGCGCGTGATCCGGCCGATCATCTCGAGCATCTGCTCGCGCGGGACGACCTCTCCGTCCGGGTAGCCGAGTACCGCCGCGATGCCGGAGCTGGTCGTACCCAAAGCTCGGCAAGAAGGAGAGCGGGTGAAGATGCGGGCGCTGGCGACGTCCCATGCGTTCGGGAGCACGAAGAGGCCGGGTCCCGCGTGCAAAGCTCGAAAGAATTCCGCCTTGGTGCGCTGTTCTGAGCGATCCACCGAGGGGTACCTAGCTCGCTTCGGCGGCTGTTCGCAGCCCCAGCTCGGCGGCGATCGGCCTGAGCGCGGCGATGATGAAGATGATGTGCTCGTCCAGGTCGACGCCCAGCTCCAGAGCGCCTTCGTAGATCTCGTCGCGGTTGACCTTGGCGGCAAAGGAGGGTTGCTTCAGCTTCTTGCGCACCGACTTTGGCTCGAGCGTGTCGATGCCGTCCGGGCGCACGAGCCCGCAGGCGTGGACGAAGCCGGCCAGCTCGTCGCAAGCGAAGATCGTCTTCTGCAGCGGGGTCTCGCGCGGGATGCCGGTGTGGCTGGCGTGGGAGAGGATCGCCAGCACGACCTCCTCGGGGTATCCCTCTTCGCGCAGGATCGGAGCGCCGGCCTGCGGATGCTCTTCGAGCGTGGGGTGGATCTCGTAGTCGAAGTCGTGCAGGAGACCGGCGATGCCCCAGAGCTCCTCATTCTCGCCGAACTTGCCTGCGTAGGCTCTGACAGCCGCTTCGACGGCAAGCGCGTGGCGCAGCAGCGCCTCGCTCTTGGTGTACTCCGTCAGTGTCGCCCAGGCTTGCTCGCGAGTTACCGGCATCGCCGTCAGCATAACGCCCATCGCAGTCCCGATCCCGCGCCAGGCCGGGGGAGCTGCTCGTCTCGCTGCTGAGACGAGTGATAAACAGCGCCGCCTAGTCGTTTCAGCCCGCGGCTCCGGCTGACCCGCAAGCTACGATGAACTGCGCTCGCCCCAGGCGGCGGGCCCCGAGAACATGACCGACGCTGCAGTCGCTGAAGCCCTACACCGCGAGTCCTTCGTAATCGAAGGAGGACACCCGCTTTCCGGCACCGTCCAGGCCGCCGGCAACAAGAACGCGGCGCTGCCGATCCTGGCCGCCGCCCTGCTGAGCGCCGAGCCGGTGACCTTGCGCAACGTCCCGCGTATTCGCGACACCGAGGCGATGGTCGAGCTGATCTCTTTCACCGGTGCCAATGCCGAGTGGACAGGGCCCAATGAAGTGCGAATCGAAGCCGCCGAGATCACCGATACCGATCTCGACCCCGATCTCTGCCGCCGCATCCGCGCCTCCTTCCTGCTAGCCGGGCCTCTTTTGGCCCGCGCCGGCGCGGTCAAGATTCCGCCCCCGGGCGGCGACGTGATCGGCCGCCGCCGGCTCGACACGCACGTAAAGGCCTTCTCCGACCTCGGCGTCAAGATCGAGGCCGGGCTCGACTACGCGATGAGTGCCCGCAAGCTGCGCGGCCGACGGCTCTTCCTCGACGAGCCGAGCGTGATGGGAACCGAGAACGTGATCATGGCGGCCGTGCTGGCCGAGGGCGAGACGGTGATCGGCAACGCGGCCGGCGAGCCGCACGTTCAGGATCTCTGTCGCTTCCTCGTCTCGCTAGGAGCCGAGATCGAGGGCATCGGCTCCAACCTCCTGCGCATCCAGGGTGTACCCAAGCTCGCGGGCGGTGAGCACCGCATCTCGCCCGATCACATCGAGATCGCCAGCTTTATCGGGTTGGGAGCGGTCACCGGCGGCGAGCTGACCATCAACGGTTGCAGCGGCGAGGATCTGCGTCCGATCCTGCCCCATCTGGAGCGGTTGGGCGTGCGGGTCGATGTCGATGACTGCAGCGTCCGGGTGCCCCACGGGCAGGAGCTCGTGATCCAGGACGACCTCGGCGGCGCTATCCCGAAGATCGAGGATGGGCCCTGGCCTCAGTTCCCCGCCGACCTGACCTCGATCGCCGTGGTCGTCGCCACACAGGCTCGCGGCACCGTTTTGATCTTCGAGAAGATGTTCGAGAGCAGGCTCTTCTTCGTTGATAAGCTGGTCGGGATGGGGGCCCGGATCATCCTTTGCGATCCGCACCGCGCGGTCGTGACCGGCCCGGCGCCGCTCGTCGGTGACCGCATGGAGAGCCCGGACATTCGCGCCGGCATGGCGATGTTGATCGCCAGCCTCTGCGCCGAGGGCGTCTCAACGATCGGCAACATCGGCCAGATCGACCGCGGCTACGAGCGCATCGACGAGCGCCTGCGCTCGCTCGGCGCTTCAATCGAGCGAATTTCCAGTTAAGGGCCCATTCCAGTAGGCCCTAAGAGCGAAGGACTGCCGAGTGCGGTCGGTTGCCGCAGCGTTTCTGTCTATTCGAGTTCGATAGTGTGTCGTCATGGCCTCGAACGAGACCTCCGCGCCCCGTAGCACCGTTCGCCTGGTGCCAGGTGGCGGCGGAGACGTTCACGTAGAGACGGGCATCCCGGTGCTCGATCGCCTGCTCGAACAGGTTGCTCACTACGGCCGCTTCGATCTCACACTGGCCATCGCCTCCGATGCGGCCGAGGCGCAGATCGTCGCGTCCGGGCAAGCGCTTGGTGGCGCGCTTTTCGAGCCACTCAGGGCCGAGGGCGCAAATGGTCACGGTGCCGGCTACATCCCGTCGGCGGAAGCGCTCGCGCACGTCGCGCTCGATCTGAGCGACGAGCCCTGTCTGGTCTCCAACTTCGATCTTTCGGCCGCCCACGTCGGTGGGCTCGCCGGTGACATGGCCGTTCGCTTCCTGCGCGAGCTGGCCCAGGCTGCCGGGATAGTGCTTCACGTTCGCCTCGTCGAGGGCAGCGATACCGAGCACGTGCTGGGAGCGATCTTTAAAGCACTCGGCGCGGCGCTTGGAGCAGCCTGCAACGCGGCGAAGGAGAGGCCGTGAGTGAAAAGCGCGTTGTTCGTACGGAGGCGGCGCCGGCGCCCTTTCAGGGAGCTCCCTATAGCCAGGCGATAGTGGCCGCCGGACTCGTCTTCGTCTCCGGCCAGCTTGGGCTCGCGCCCGGCGAGACGACGCTCGAGCAGAAGGACATCGAAGCGCAGACCCGGCAGGTGCTCGAGAACGTGAAGGCGATTCTCGAGCGGGCCGGTAGTGGACTCGATCGACTGCTCAAGACGACGGTTTTTCTGACCGACCTGGCGGATTTCGCGCTGATGAACGCCGTCTATTCGGAGTACGTGGGCGAACAGCCCCCGGCGCGCGCGACCGTGCAGGTAGCCGCGCTTCCCTCCGGCGCCCTGGTCGAGATCGAGGCAGTGGCTCTGGTCGCGTAGGTTCATCGGACGGATGAGCAGCGAAGAAGTCCAAGAGAGCACTCCGCCCGAGAACGAGCAGTGGTTCACCAGGAGTGTCGCGGCGATCGGCGGCGCCAGCTTCTTCGCCGACCTCGGCTATGAGATGCCGACGTCGCTTCTGCCGAGCTTTCTGACCTCGACACTCGGTGCGCCGGCCGCGGCGCTGGGTTTGATCGAAGGCATCGCCGACGGGCTCGGCGGGGTGTCGCGCCTCGCCGGCGGAGCCATCGCCGACGACCCGTCGCGGCGGCGCAAGACGGCCGTCGGCGGCTACACGGTCACGGCTCTTCTAGGCGGCGCCATCGGTTTGGCAACGGCGGTCTGGCAAGTCGGTGCCCTGCGCATCTCCGCCTGGGTCGCGCGGGGCCTGCGCGCTCCCTCGCGCAGCGCGCTGCTGGCCGAGGCCGTCTCGGAGGGCACGTACGGACGCGCCTTCGGCTACGAGCGGGCGATGGACAATCTGGGTGCGATCGGCGGGCCGCTACTGGCGATCGCGCTGGTGGCTCTGACCAGCGTTCGTACGGCGATCCTGGTCAGCGTGGTGCCTGGTCTCCTCGCTGCGCTGGCGATTGTGATCGGGATTCGCGCCATTCCGAAGCCGAAGCGCGGTGAGCGCCGACCGCTTCGGCTGCAGGTGCGCCCCGTGCTGCACGGACGCCTGGGTCGTCTCTTTTTGGCCATCACGGCCTTCGAGCTGGGAAACGCGGCGGCGACCCTACTCATACTGCGGGCAACCAACCTGCTCCAGTCCGGGCACAGTCACGCGACGGCGGTGAATCTCGCGCTCGGCCTCTACGCCGGCTACAACCTGGCGGCGGTCGTGGCCAGCGTCGTCGGCGGGCGCCTCGGTGATCGTCGCGGCATGGTGCTTGTGTTCGGGCTCGGTGCGGCGGCCTTTGGCGCAGCCTTCGTAGGCCTGGCCTTCACGGGCGCCTCGATTCTTCTGCTGGCGCTCTTCTTCGCTCTGGCCGGAATCGGGATCGGCTTCGCCGAGACGGCTGAGGGCGCGGCGGTAGCCAGTCTCGCCCCGAACGAGGTGGTCGGCTCGGCCTTCGGTCTCCTGTCCGGCGCGCAGAGCTTCGGCAACTTCGCGGCCAGCGTCGTGGCCGGCGCTCTCTGGACGCTCGTCTCGCCAGAGGTGGCCTTCGCTTATCTGGCCTTCTGGATGCTTCTGTCGCTGGCCTCGCTGGTGCTCGTTCGCTCGGGCGATCGCGCCTGAACGCCTCCCAGCGGCCACATCGCGGTAAGAATGTTCGCATGCGTGCGGAAACCATCGTCGCTACTCACACCAACAGCGACTTCGACGCGCTGGCCTCGACCCTGGCTGCGCGGCGTCTTTACCCAGGCTCGCTGGTGGCTCTGCAGCCGACGCTGGCTCGCAACGTACGCGAGTTTGTCCGCCTCTACGCCGACGAGCTGGAGCTGGTCGATGCGGGCACGCTGGATCTCTCGCAGGTGCGCCGCCTGGTGGCGGTCGAGACGGTGCATGCCTCGCGCCTCGGCGATCTCGAGCCGCTGACGCGTGATGAGGCGGTCGAGAAGATCGTCTTCGACCACCACGAGACCGGCCGCCCGGAGTGGGTCAAGCCCGAGAGCTTCTACCTGACCGAAGAGGGAGCGCTGACCACGACGCTGGTCGGCATCCTCGCCGAGCGCGAGCTGGCTGTCAGTCCGCTGGAGGCCACCGCCTTCGCGCTCGGAATTCACGAGGACACCGGCTCACTCAGCTTCGCTTCGACCACGCAGCGCGACGCCGAAGCGATCGCCTGGTGCCTGCGCCACGGCGCGCGCCTGGACGAGCTCGCTCACTTCCTTCATCCCGCTCTGGGCACCGAGGAGCGCGAGCTGCTGAGCAAGCTCATGGAATCGACCCGTCCGGTGCGTGCCGGCGGCGTCGAGCTGCTGATCGCAAGCGCCAGCTGGCCGCGCTATCTCGAGGACATCGCTCTGCTCGCGCACAAGCTCGTCGATCTGACCGATTGCGACGCACTCGCCTGCCTGGTCGAGATGGACGAGCGCGTTTTTGCCGTGCTGCGCAGCCGCGTGCCCGAGCTCGATGCTTCCCGGTTGGCCGCCGTGCTCGGTGGTGGTGGACATCACGGAGCCGCCTCGGCCGCGGCGCACCTTTCGCTCGAGCAGGCCGGCAAGGCGATCGAGGACGGACTGGCCTCGGCGCTCGAGCAGCCGCCTCTGGCGCGCGAGGTGATGTCGAGACCGCCGCGCTTCGTGGAGCCTCAGACGAAGGTCGCCGAGGCCATGGCTACCTGCCAGCGCTATCGCCAGTCGGGCATCCTCGTGCTCGAGCAGGGTCACCTGCGCGGCGTCGTCCATCGCGAGGATCTGGACAAGGCCCTTGGGCACGGTCTCGATCAGGCGCCGGTCAAGGCGATCATGGCGCTGGAGGTTGCCGTCTGCGCTCCCGACACTACGCTCCCCGAGCTGCGGCGGATGCTGGTCGATTCGGCCGCCGGACGGATCGCAGTGGTCGAAAGCGATGAGGTCATTGGTGTGGTTACCCGCGGCGATCTGCTCGCAGCCTTCGGTCTGCGCGAGGAGCCGGCGCCTGCGAGCGAGCCCAATCTCGAGCGGGAGTTGGCGCAGTTGAGGGCTCTGACTCCTCTGCGCGAGGCCATCGCGACGATCGGCGGTACGCACGAGGGCATCTACCTGGTGGGGGGATCGGTGCGCGACGTCCTGCTTGGAGCAAAGAGCTTCGACGTCGATATCGCCGTGGAGGGCGATGCCATCGCCTTGGCCAGGGAACTAGCGCGCCTGCTGCACGGGCGCATCCGCGCGCACGAGAAGTTCGGCACGGCCGTCGTCCTCTACGGCGAAGGGGCCCGCGTCGACGTGGTCACCACCCGCACCGAGTTCTACGAAGCACCGGCGGCCTTGCCCTCGGTCGAGCACGCCTCGATCCGCGAAGATCTCTTCCGTCGCGACTTCACCATCAACGCCATGGCGGTGTCGCTCAAGGCAGAGGACTACGGGCGGCTGGTCGATCCCTTCGGCGGCCGGCGCGACATCGCCGAGCGGCGGCTGCGCGTGCTGCACAACCTTTCCTTCGTCGACGATCCGACGCGCATCTTTCGCGCCGTTCGCTACGAGAGTCGGCTCGGTTTTCGCATGGACGAGCACGCCGTCCAGCTGGCTCGCAGCTGTGTGGAGATGGGGCTCTTCGACGATCTCTCCTCGGCGCGGCTGCGTGACGAGCTGATTGCCATCCTCGACGAGCCGGACGCACCGCGCTCGATTCTGCGCCTGGCCGAGATCGGCGTCGCCGCGGCCGTGCATCCGCATCTGGCCGCCGACGAGGAAGCGGCCGCGCTGGTCGAGCGCCTGGCCGTGCTGCGCGACCGCTACGTCCCCGAACTGCCGCGCTGGCGACCCGCACTGGCCGTGCTCGCCCGGAATATGGCTACCTACGAGCTCTACTCCTGGCTCGGGCGCCTACGCCTGCGCCGCCGCGACGTCGAGAAAACCGTCGCCGCGGTCGTATTTGCACCGCGGCTGGTCGAGCGCCTGCAGCGCGATATCAGCCCAGCCGAGATCGTCGCGCTGGTCGATCCGGTTGCTCCCGACGCGCCGCTTGTTGCGCTCGCCATGCACGATCTGCCGGCCCTCGAGGAGTACTTCGATCACCTACGTGCGATCGAGCTGGAGATCGGCGGCAGCGATCTGGTTGTACTTGGGCTCGAGCAGTCGCCGCGAGTGGGGGAGATCCTGGCCGAACTACGCCGGCGCAAGCTGAATGGAACGCTCGCCGGGCGCAAGGCGGAGCTCAAAGCGGCTAAAGAACTGATCGACGAGGCTCTCTAGGCGTGGAAGGATCCTTCTACCGCTGGCAGGCGCCCGGCCCCTACACGGTTGCCTTCTCGACGCGCATCGGTGGCGTCAGCGAAGGAGCCTTCAAATCGCTCAATTTGAGCGATTTGGGCGGCGACGAGCCCGAGCGGGTGCATGAGAACCGCGCCCGCCTCTGCCGCGCGCTGGAGATCGACCCCGCTCGCGCCACCATGGCCCGGCAACAACACGGCGCGGTGGCCCAGCGTGCCGCGGCGACCGGTTTGTTCTCGGACAGCTCCGCTTACCCCGAGTGCGACGCCTTCTGGAGCGAGGAGCCGGGCCTGGGGATGATGCTCGTCACGGCCGATTGCCTACCCATCGCAATCGCCCGAACAGAGGGCGAGCGGCCCGGCCTGGCGCTTGTCCACGCCGGCTGGCGCGGACTACTGGGGGGTGTGATCGAGTCGGTCGCCCGGGCGCTCGGCCGCGGCCGGACGAAGGCCGTGCTCGGACCGGCGATCGGGCCCTGCTGCTTTGAAGTCTCCGACGAGGTGGCGGCCAACTTCCGACGCCGCTTCGGTCGCCAGGTGATAAACGGGCGCAAGGTCAATATCTGGCTGGCGGCCGAGACAGCGCTGGCTGCCGCCGGTTGCAGCGGCGCCGAGCGGATCGAGATCTGCACCTCTTGCCATCCAGAGCTCTTCTTCTCGCACCGGCGCGACCAGGGTCAGACGGGGCGCCAGGGGGTCATCGGTGCGATCGACTGAGGAGATCGGCGAGCGCTACGCGAGCATCCGCGCGAGCGTGGGCGCGGGCGTCACGGTCGTCGCCGCAACCAAGTACGTCTCGCTGGAGGAGATGGGTCTTCTGGCCGAAGCGGGCATCGAGCTGGTGGGCGAGAACCGCGCTCAGTCGCTGGAGGCCAAGCAGGCGCGCTACGGAGAAGCTTTTCGCTGGCACTTCATCGGCCACCTGCAAAGCCGCAAGGCTGCGCTCGTCAGCGAGCTCTGCGAGCTCTGCCATTCGCTGGCCAGCGAGTCGGCGGCTCGGCAGCTGAGCATTCCGGCACTGGTGGAGGTCAATCTGGCCGGCGAAGCGACTAAATCCGGCATCGCCCCCGAGCAACTCGAGGACTTCCTCGGCTTCTGCGCCGAGGTCGGTGTCGAGGTGCGCGGCCTGATGACCATGCCGCCGCTCAGTGCCGACCCCGAGGCCTCGCGCCCCTACTTCCGGCGCCTGCGCGAGTTGGCCGAGCAGTACAAGCTTTCGCAGCTCTCGATGGGCACCAGTCAGGACTACCTCGTTGCCGCCGAGGAGGGCACAACCTACGTGCGCGTCGGCAGCGTCCTCTGGAGCTAGCGCCCGGCGAATCGGCCGCATCGGTCGCGTAGACGTATTGGGATAGGCCCTAAAGCGTTACTTGCTCGATCTCTTCGGCCCCGTGGTAGGGGCAGAAATGCGATCCGATCATGGCCGAGCGCCTACAAGGCCGGCCGTAGATCGTCTCGCCCTGGCAGCGCCTGGCCTCGTTCGATGCAAGCAGCCTGTTGGCCGCGGCCCGCGAGCGCGGCTGGTAGTTGTAGCGCTGGAAGAGCCGGTATAGCGCCACGGTGGCCGAGTGGGCGCTCGCGTAGCCCCATTGCTCGTAACCTCGCCGCGCTATCTCCGGAATGCTCAGCCGAGCGCGCTCGTGCAACAGGTGAGCGGCCCGAAGTTGTTCGGGCGAAAGCAGGGCGTGAGTAGGCCCGGGTCGTGACTTCCAGCGCTCTGAGCTCATTCGTAAGTAGGCGCTGGAGGAAACGGACTGCGGCGGCCTATTCCGTCTTGTTCGGGATCGCGGCGGCTCATCTCGATCTTGACAGCGGGGAACCTTCTCACAGTGTTGCCATAAAGTCAACTAGTGTTGCCATAAAGTCAACTTCCCTACGAGCACGCTTCTTGCGATGTCAACCGCCTCTGGGGTTACAATCGGGCCGTATGGGGTTCGCGGATGCCTGGAACCGGACGCTCGTCTATTTCGGTATAGCCGAAGAGGAAGACTGGGACGACGACGCTTACGTGACCGAGGAAGCGGAGCGCGCTGAGCGCACTCACGCTGAGCGACCAAATGTACGACGGCTGACGCCACGCCGCCGCGCCACGGCCGAATTGGATGAATGGAGTGAGCCCGAGAGGCCGCGTCAGCGCGGCGTGACGCTGCGCCCGGCAACCCGCCTGCGCGGTGTCGATGCACCGATGGCGGCGCCCGAAGACGGAATCTCGCCGGCGCGTGTTCATCTCGTTATCCCGCGCAGCTTCAACGACGCTCAGCAAATCGCCGATCACTTCAAGCAAGGCATCCCGGTGATCCTCAACCTGCAGGGCGTCGACAGCGAGCTCTCGAAACGGTTGGTTGACTTCGCCAGCGGGCTCACCTATGCACTCGACGGCGGGATGCAGCGAGTCGCCGACAAGGTCTTCCTGCTTACGCCGCAGCACGTAGAGGTCTCGGCCGAAGAACGCGCCCGCATGATCGAGCGCGGCTTCTTTAACCAGGCCTAACGAAATAGGCCCGAAGCGGCGTAGTAGGAACAGGCGCGAGCGGCACGAATTGACGCAGTATGGGCAGTGAGGCCAGTTTGACGGTGCTCTCTTCGGTCACCTCGCAGGTGATGGCGCTGGTGAACGTCTTCGTAATCGTCTACTCGCTGATCATCTTCCTCTACGTTCTCAGCTCCTGGATTCCGTTGCCCTACAACCGCAACCTGAATCGGGTTCGCCAGTTTCTCTCCGACGCTTGCGATCCTTATCTGCGCCTGTTTCGGCGTGTGCTGCCGTCGTTTGGAGGAATCGATCTATCCCCGATTGTCGCCGTGATGGTGCTCTGGCTGGGCGCACGGCTGGTTTACGTAGTGCTTTCGCAGTTCTGATTAGGAGGCATTCCAATGGCGCTAACGCCCGTAGAAATTCGACACATCCGCCTCCGCAAGGCGTTGTTCGGCTATCAGGTCAAGCAAACCGACGATCTGCTCGAGGACATCGTCAACAGCTTCGAGGACGTCTGGCGCGACCGCGCTGATCTCTCCGACAAGATCGAGCAGTTGGGCACCGAACTGGTGCGCTACCGCGAGCTGGAGCAGCTTCTGCGCACGACCTTGGTCTCGGCCGAGCGAGCTTCGCAGCAGATGACCGACCAGACGCGGCGCGAGAACGAATCGATACTGAACGAAGCCCGAGCAGAGGCGCGTGAGATCTTGCGCAACGCAACGGCCGAGCGCGAGCGCCTAAACGCCGAGACTAATCGCATTCGCGCTCAGCTGAGTGCCGTGCTGGCGACGATTGGCAGCGAGGCGCCTGGTAGCGAGTCCAGCTCGAAGGAATCGACTCTCGAGACGCCGCCGCCGCGGCCGCCCGTGGCTGCGGCTCCCGCTCCTGCTCCGACTCAGGCGGTTCCGCCGCAGGTTGCGCCTGCTGCTCCACCCGCTCAGCCCGTGGCCCCTGCGCCTCCGCCGGCTGCTATGGCTCAGCCACCGCTGCCGCGCCCGGTTGCATGGCCCGGCGAGCCCGCTGGG
>DATCCQ010000027.1:0-2220 GCA_036511185.1 Gaiellaceae bacterium | reverse complement strand
CCCGCCAGCCCGAGGTGTA
This sequence comes from Gaiellaceae bacterium, assembly GCA_036511185.1. Taxonomy (GTDB): domain Bacteria; phylum Actinomycetota; class Thermoleophilia; order Gaiellales; family Gaiellaceae; genus Fen-549. The sequence goes on along the minus strand of DATCCQ010000027.1, from coordinate 2,201 downwards.
TGAATCATGCGTCGAATCGGCCCTAGCTCTATTCGCTTATTCCTCATTACCTGTGTTGTCGCGCTTGGTGGCACATTCGCAGCCGGCGCAAACGCTTCGCAACTGATTGACAGGAACGCGCTCAATGTCCGACTTGCGGTGAACCAAGCCGGGATCGCGATGATCACCTACTCCAAGCGGGGCTCGATGAAGAAGGTGAACCACGTCCTGGCGAAGGGCGCGACCAACGCCCGTCCACCGTCGCAAGTCGCCAAGCAAGTCGAGTTCAAGCTCGATCGGGCCGGCGGCTGGGGGTTCTTCCGCAAAGCGAAGTACTGGAAGAGCTTCAAGAACGTCTGCGGCCCCTACATGGGCCCGCAGCTCGCCTGGTTCGTCGCCGCCTGCACGATGCCGGACGGATCGCACTGGGCGGTTCAATCCTGGCAGCGCATGCTGGCCAACTACGGTCTTCCGTCCACCGGCCTGAGAAACTCCTGGGAGCTGCGCCTATCCCATTGGAATACCGATATCCCGGTGTTGACGATTAATCTCGACTGGTCTTGGGCCGGGCGCTTCGACCACCTCTGGGGCCTCTACACCTACAACGGCAGCCCCGTCTACGGGTACAAGCAAACCCGCCAGGGCAAACCGCTAGACCACTACGGCCGCAACATCTATGTCGATACCTACAACTCCGCGTATGGGCCGGGTTGGAAGCGCGAGAACAGTTTCCTCGCCCATCCACCCACCGGCGGCTTCTGTTACGGCTTCTCGATCCACCGTAAGAGCGGGATTACCGGCAAGGGCGAGAAGTACCGGGCCACGGTTCAGGGACCGGGTGTGGCTCCCGACGTGTTCTGGACCGGGGACGCTTTGGGCCCCTACGACGCACTGCTCGATCAACAGCTGAACACGCAGCAGGCGAGTGAGCTCGGAAACGACGATCGCTGCAACATCAACTAGCGCGTTCTTTCGAGATAGATCCGACCGCGTCCGGCGCAATAACCTGCCCGGGCGCGGTTATCTGCCTATGATCGTGCCGTGACCGGCATGGCCGATTCGGGAGGCGCGATCGAGGCCGTCGTCTTCGACATGGACGGCGTTCTCGTCGACAGCGAGGAGATCTGGGGCGAGGCGAGGCGCACCTTGGCGCTCGAGCGGGGCCGCGCCTGGCCGGAGAGCGCGCAGCGCGACATGATGGGCATGAGCTCGCTGGAGTGGTCGCGCTACCTGCACGAGCGCGTCGGGCTCCCGGAAACTCCGTATGAGATCTCAGCCGAAGTCGTGCAGCGACTCGAGGACCTCTACTGGCAGCATCTGCCACTACTCGAGGGCGCCGTGGAGGCTGTCGAGCGCATGGCCAAGCGCTTCCGGCTCGGGCTGGCCTCCTCCTCGAACCGACCGATCATCGAGCTCGTGCTGGAGCTCGCCGCTATCGCCGATCACTTCGAGGTCACCGTCTCGTCCGAGGAGGTCGAGCACGGAAAGCCGGCCCCGGACGTGTATCTGGAGGCGCTCCGGCGCATGAACGTAGTGCCGGCGAGAGCAGTGGCAATCGAGGATTCGACAAACGGGCTGCTCTCCGCACACGCAGCCGGCATGCTCGTGGTTGCTGTCCCCAACGCCGCCTTCCCGCCCCGTGTGGATGCGCTGGCTGCCGCCGATCTTGTGCTCGACTCGTTGACCGAACTAACGCCCCACTTGGTCGATCAGATTCGCTAGTGCGTGAAGAGCCTCACACCGGTGAGGGTCATGAGTAGCCCGTATTCGTTCGCCGCTTCGATCACCTCGGGGTCGCGGATCGAGCCGCCGGTCTCGGCCACGTAACCGACTCCGACGGCCGCGGCGCGGTCGATCGAGTCGCGGAAGGGAATGAAGGCGTCCGAGCTCAGGGACATGCCTCTGAGCTCACGCAGCCAGCCGGCTCGCTCTTCGGCGCTGAGCGGCCGTGGCTCCTTCGAGAACGACTCGAGCCAGGCTTGGCGCTCCTTCGGCGTCATCTCATCGCGCAAATACAGATCGATCGCGTTGTCGCGCTCGGGGCGGGCGATTCCTTCGCGGAACGGCAGCGCCTGCACGATTGGACTGCGGCGCAGGTGCCAGAGCTGGGCCTTGTTTGCCGCCAGCTGGACGCAGTGGATGCGTGACTGCTGACCGCAGCCGACGCCGACCAGCTGGCCGCCCGCGGCGATCGTGATCGAGTTGGACTGCGTGTACTTGAG
>DATCCQ010000026.1:0-9122 GCA_036511185.1 Gaiellaceae bacterium | reverse complement strand
CCGGGATTGTCGCGATGAATGACGACGAAGGCGAAGTGGCCTTCGATCTCGCGATAAGTCCGGCGCACCGCCTCGACCAGGTCGCCGTCGTAGTGGCGCTCGATCAGATGGGCGACGGTCTCGGCGTCGGTCTCGGTGCTGAAGTGGTGACCCTCTTTGATGAGCGCGGCGCGCAGCTCGCGGTAGTTCTCGATGATGCCGTTCAGGACGACGGCTATCTGGCGCTCGTCGCAGCCCGTAAGGGGATGGGCGTTCTCGACCACGACCTTGCCGTGGGTCGCCCAGCGCGTATGGCCGAGCCCGTGCTTTGAAAGGGAGTCGTTCGAGCCGGCCGCGTCGATCAGGTGCTGCAGGTTGCCGACCGCACGGATGTAGTCGAGGCCTTCGTCCTCGCGAAGGACGATTCCGGCCGAGTCGTAGCCGCGGTACTCAAGCCGTTGCAACCCGTTCAACAGAAGCCGCTTACAGGTTCTGTTCCCGACGTATCCGATGATTCCGCACACCTGGAGCTCCTCCCCTTCGCCTACGGCGTTCCTATATCCCCAGAGTGAAGTCTCGTATCAATGGACTGCGGTTCTTCGACTTGCGACTCGGAAAAGCATAAAGCCCGGCATTTGGGCCGTCCCAGTCAGGACGACTTGCCGAGCTCTCGTCGAACTTGCACCTCGATTCTACCACAGAGGTCCTCGGCCTCCTCCAGCGTTTCGGCCTCGGCGAGGAGGCGCACAACCGGCTCAGTCCCGGAGGGTCGGACGAGCACTCGAGCGCGTCCGTCGAGCTCGCTATTCAGCCGCTCAACATCGGCCAGAACGTTCTCCGGAAGCTTGCCTTCGATCTGGATATTGCGCTTGACCTGGGCAAAACGGGGCATGACGGCAGCGGCCTCGGCGAGCGTGCGCCCTTCCAGGGCCGAGCAGAGCAGTAAGGCCGCAGCCAGCCCGTCGCCGGTAACGTGATCCTTGAGATAGATGATGTGGCCGGATTGCTCGCCACCGAGCATCCCATCCTCGCGCCACAGCGCCTCGAGGACGTAACGATCGCCGACATCGGTGGTGAGAACGCGAACGCCGCGCTCACGCATCAGGTTGTGAAAGCCGAGATTGGTCATCTTGGTGACCGCCACCAGATCGACACCGAGGTGTAGGACGAGGATGGCGAGTATCTGGTCGCCGTCAACCGGCTCGCCGGCGGCGGTAACCGCCAACATGCGATCGCCGTCACCGTCGAAGGCGATCCCTAGATCGCAGCCATTCTCGACGACCGTGCGCGACAGGAGCGTTAGATCGGTCGCTCCACAGTGGTCGTTGATGTTCGTTCCGTCCGGCTCATCGGCAATCGCAATAACCGTGGCGCCCAGCCGCGTGAAGGCCTCGGGCGCGATACCTGAATAGGCGCCGTTGGCACAGTCGACCGCCAGCTTGAGCCCACTCAGATCAGAGCCGAAGCGCTCGAGGATATGCTCGAGATAGCTGTCGGTCGCCACCTCGACGCGATCAATCACGCCGCCGCCGGAGGTCTTGGACTCCATCAGCGCCTCGATCTCCAGCTCGGCGGCATCGGAAAGCTTGCGCCCGTGGTGATCGAAAAACTTGACCCCGTTGTATTGCGGCGGGTTGTGCGAGGCAGTGATGACGACGCCCAAGTCAAGCGCCAACAGGGCAACGGCCGGCGTCGGCAGCACACCGCCGAGCACGGCCACTCCGCCAGCCTCGACGACACCGCGCGCGAAAGCTTCTTCGAGCTCGGGACCGGAGGCTCGCGTGTCGCGACCAACGAAGACGCGCCCGCTCGATGACCAGATGGTCGCGGCCCGGGCCAGCTTCTCGACCAGTTCGATGGTGAGATCCTCGCCGACGATGCCGCGCACACCGTCGGTGCCGAAGTAACGACGTGTACTGGCTATCTCGACCTGCGGCTCAGTTGCCATCGAAACCGGCGTCCTCCGTTCGCAGCTTGCTGCCGAGTAGATCACGTTCACACATAAGCAGCTCTCACTAAGGCGACGATGAGACTTGCCGTCGGCTCGGGCGCGCCTTCTCTCCCTTGCCGACGTTGGCGCTCGGTCTTACGAGCAAGTCCGGGGCGCCCAATACCCTTCGATTAGGGACATCATTCTAGGAGCTTCGGCGGGCAGGGATCAGCGCTTGGAGAACTGCGGCGCCTTGCGAGCCTTGTGCAAGCCGGCCTTTTTTCGCTCGACAATACGAGCATCGCGGGTTAGAAAACCGGCGCGCTTGAGTGGAACGCGCAGCTCGGGATCGGCCTCGATGAGCGCTCGAGCGATGCCGTGGCGGAGTGCGCCGGCCTGACCGCTCGAGCCGCCGCCGCGAACGCGCACGCGCAGGTCGTAGCGACCCTCGACGCCGGCCAGAACGAGCGGCGACATGGCCGTCTGACGATGGGTGGGACGGGGGAAGTAATCCTCGATCGTGCGCCCGTTGATCCAGGTCTTGCCCTCGCCGGGACGGAGGATCACCCGTGCTACGGACGTCTTACGCTTGCCGGTGCCTCGATACTGAAGCTGCTCTTCTGCCACGGGTTGGATCCTAGTCCTCGAGTTTGAGTTGTTTCGGCTGTTGTGCGCCGTGCGGATGCTCGGTGCCCGCGTAGATCTTTAGCTTGCGAATCTGGACGCGGCCCAGACGGTTGCGCGGAAGCATTCCCTTGACGGCCTTGCGCAGCACCTCGGTCGGCCTTCGCTCGAGCTGCTCGCGCAGCGTGCGCTCGCGCAGGCCGCCCGGATAGCCCGAGTGCCGGTAGTAGATCTTCTTGTCGAGCTTGTTGCCGGTGACCGCGATCTTCTCGGCGTTGACGACTACGACGAAGTCGCCGGTATCGACGTGGGGCGTGAACTGGGGCTTGTTCTTGCCGCGCAGCGTGTCGGCGATGCGCACGGCTAGGCGACCAAGGGTCTTGCCCTCGGCGTCGACGACGTACCAGTCGTGCTCGATCTCCTGGGGTTTTGCGCTGTAGGTCTTCATGACACGAAAAACGAGCGGACCCAAAGGCGTCCGCCGGGCGCGGATTGTAGCAGCCCAGCGGCAATCAGAACGGCCCTCTGGTAAAGAGCGACCGTTCTGGAGGGCGGCGGTTAGGTCGGCCTGGCGTCGATCCCGGCCCGGTTATATAGATGATTTGTCCCAGAAGGCCGCTCGCCCCAGTTAACGCGTACATTTCCGTCGCTCTTCGCGCCTCGGCGGGACGACCCCGAAAAACCTCTCAGGTCTCCCTATACCTTCTTATCTCCCTATACCTTCTTATAGACACGCGCGCGAAAGATCACCCTTTCTGTGCTAGCCGGGTACCCGATACAGGGTACGGTTCGAGTATTCCGAGGAAAAAGGGACAACCCTTGCCTCGGCGAACTGCGAGCGAATAGGTGATCAGACTGCGGGCAATTATCAACTTCTGTACTTTCGGCATCGTCAGTGCAGGCGTGGAGGTAGACGGATGAAGGCGTCGTTTCGCCTACTCGCGCTAGCCGCGCTGGTTACGACTGCTGGGCTCTTGTTTGCGGCTTCGCCCGCCGCGGCAGCCACTAAAGCGAAGGCGACTGTATACAGCGCCTGCGTATCGGAGACGACGGGCAGCGTTCGCATTGTCGGTGCTACGAGCAGTTGCCAGAGCGGCGAGAGGCTGGTCAAGTGGAATCACTTCGGCCCGGCCCTAACGAAGGTCGTTCGCGCCTGCGTGTCCAGCGAAGACGGATACGCGGTGCATCTCCTCAGAGGTACGAACCACTGCAGGCCCAACCAGAGCTTGATCAAGTGGATCCAACTCCGCCCGACCGGTGTGGACGCCGGGATCGCCCGCGCCTGTGTATCCAAGAAGGACGGCAGTTTCCGGCTCGTCGACGCTAAGAGCCTTTGCAGGAGCGACGAGAGGTTGGTCAAGTGGAACCAGCTCGGCCCGAGCAGAATCAACGCGAAGGTCATCCGAGCCTGCGTAGACGGTGATACCAAGATTGCTCGCATTGTCGAGTCTGCGAGCGACTGCCGGAGCGGCGAAACCCTAATCATTTGGAATCAATACCGCGGCAATAAGACCTCCGAGCAGAGCGCGACCCCAGCAGCTGCGATCGCCACAGGTTCGCGCGGCCCACAGGGCCCACGGGGTGAGACTGGCGCAGCTGGAGCTACGGGCGCTACCGGAGCGACCGGTACTACCGGTGCTACCGGAGCAGCCGGCGCCAACGGTTCTGATGGAGCTACCGGCGCAACTGGTGCTGCTGGCGCTGTCGGCACAGCCGGTCCTCAGGGCCCGGCTGGAGTTGCTGGCCCGGCCGGCCCGCAGGGTCTGACTGGCGCTACCGGAGCAACCGGTGCCAACGGCACCAACGGTTCTAACGGAGCTACAGGCGCTACCGGAGCGACAGGCGCTTCTGGCCCCTCCGGCGCCCAGGGTCCGATTGGTCTGACCGGCGCTACCGGAGCAACCGGCGCAACCGGTGCCAACGGCACCAACGGGACCAACGGCACCAACGGTTCTAACGGAGCGACTGGCGCTACCGGAGCGACCGGCGCTACCGGAGCGACCGGCGCTTCTGGCCCCTCCGGCGCCCAGGGTCCTATTGGTCTGACCGGCGCTACCGGAGCAACCGGAGCTAGCGGTCCGTCCGGTCCTCGGGGTGCAACCGGCGCTACCGGAGCGACCGGCGCTTCTGGCCCCTCCGGCGCCCAGGGTCCGATAGGTCTGACCGGCGCTACCGGCGCGACCGGCGCTTCTGGCCCGTCCGGCCCGCAAGGCCCGACTGGTCTGACCGGCGCGACCGGCGCTTCTGGCCCCTCCGGTGCCCAAGGAATTCAGGGAGCAACCGGAGCTTCTGGCCCCTCCGGCCCGCAGGGTCCGGTTGGAGCAACCGGAGCTATAGGTGCTACCGGACCGTCCGGTGCTCAGGGTTCGACCGGCGCATCTGGTGCTAATGGCGCTAACGGCGCTAGCGGCCCGTCCGGTGCTCAGGGTTCGACCGGTGCAACTGGTGCTAGAGGCCCGTCCGGTCCTCAAGGCCCGGCTGGAGCTACAGGCCCGTCCGGTCCTCAGGGTTCGACCGGCTCAACTGGTGCGAGCGGCCCGTCCGGTCCTCAGGGCTCGGCTGGAGCTACCGGCCCGTCCGGTTCCGCGGGCGCAACTGGAGCTACCGGCCCGTCCGGTCCCGCGGGCGCAACTGGAGCTACCGGCCCGTCCGGTCCTTCCGGCCCGAGTGGAGCAACCGGTGTTGCAAACGTGATCACCTGCGGAAACGGAACCGGTTGTGCGGCTCCGACAACCGTCTCGAATCCGAAGATCGTCACCGGAACGCACACCGCCGTGACCACCGCCGGTGTGATTGTGACCTTCACAGGGAGCGCCGTGTTCACCAGTGCAACGAGTTACGACTGCACGGCTCAAAACATGACGAACATCACCAACCGGGTCCGGCTCGTTCAAAACAGCGGAGCGCAGATCACGCTTTACTCGCAGAACACCACAATCAGCGTCAACTACGTCTGCGTCGGCAACTGACCGAGTAGGTAGATCAACGGGCATAAGACGTGATGACCTCCGGGTCTCTCGTCATTCGACAGACCTGCGTTAGCACTGCACTCGATCGATCGACGGCTTACGGCGTAGCGGCCTCTACCCAGTCCAGACTCGTCCCGCAAAGCTCACGCGCTCCGGCCGGCGAGACGCTTACGAGATTGTCTGGCTCGGCAGGGCTGAGCGCGAGCGGCCCAAGCGTGAACGGACCCGCCCCACTTCCAGGCGCTAACCGGGAGCCGCCGTAGTCCAGAGTCAGGGTATGGCTGCCTGCGCGGAGCCGAAGCGAGCCGAAGGGCGTCCACTGGCCCGTCTCGGTCAGCATGCCCCGGAGCGAGCCGACGCGGCGGCCGTCGACCGAGATCGTGACCGTTCGGGCGAACGAGCCCCCGAGCCAGACTGTGTAAGGGCCGCTTGCCCGAACGGTGATGAGTCCGCTGAGCACCCCGGCGCTGTTTGGGACGACCGACTGACTGGTCGAGTCGGACGACCAGCTCGCGGGGTGCTCCGTTGCCGCAAGCGAAAGCAGAACACCGTTTGTGCGCGGGGCGGCGATGAGTCGCCCACCGACCATCGCTGCGATCTTGCCCAGCCGGAGAACATCGCTACACACCGGCACCGCCGCGATATGCAAGGCGTCACCGAGCCCGAGGTGCTCGAGCACCTGCGGCGTGGACGGATCAGGCCTCTGCCAGACGTCGTAATAGCGTCCTCGCCAGACGAGTGAGTAGGGCGCCGGCGGACGGCTCTCGACCGGCGAGCTGCGCAGCACCAGCGTTCGGTAGATGAGGATGTCCCCGGTCGCAAACTGGTCGAGGTCGGCGAACTCGCCCTTTCCGAGCATCGTCCCATCCTTGAGGTAAACAGGACGGACTCGCAGCTCGGAGGCCCCCTCCGCGTCCAGCTTGCGCAGGAAGTGGCGCACTCCGTACGGTTGGTATTCGGTCATTAGTGCCGGCCCCTGGAAGGCGAAGCGATTACCCACCAATTCGAGCTCGCGAAGCTGGGCACGCGGTGCGAGCCAGACATCGTGATAGGCAAGCGCGGTCGACCAGAAGACCCCGCCGGCGACCAAGATTGCGAGAAAGGCGCCCTCGATCCGGAAGCCACTCTCAGCGAGAATCGCCGCCGCGGCGAGCGCGGCGAGGACGAGCACAGGCGAGGCAATCGCGTACACCTTGCCGGCGAGCCAGGGGGGCGATGTGCGTTCGATCACAAGTGCCGAGACAACAACGGCCGCTACGAGCATCGGCAGCTGCCATAACCGCCGTTTGAGAGAGACGAACAACGCGGCTGCCGCGGCAACCGCCACCACAGCCACGAGGGCCACGGTCGCCGCTCGCTCCTGCGGCCAAAGCCGAAAATCTCCGTTAGGCCAGACGCCAAAAATCTGCAGCAGGTTGAGCGGTCGGATCAAGTTGGCGAGACCGTGGTTATACAGCCAGTTCGAGTTGGCGACGCCGAGGAAGCCAAGCGCGGTAACGACCGCCGGCAGTGAGAGGACCGCGGTTAATCCGCCGGTGGCTACGAGCGAGAAGGTCGGGCGTCTAGCACGCTGTCGAGCCACGACGGCTATCGCCGGCAGCACGAGCGGTAGTAACCACATACCGGCGCTCAAGTTGAGCACCGCGATTGGTGCCGCGCAGGCAAACGCGAAAGGAATCAGGCGCCTGATCGAGCGAAGCTCTTCGCCGCTGGTCGGCACCAGCGCGGCGGCAGTCACGATCATAGCCACGGCGGCAAGCTCCTTGATTCCGCCCCAAAGAGCGTAGCCGTAGAGCAGTGCAGCTTGAGCGGCGACGAAAGCGGCTAAGGCGCGCAGTCTGTGCGAGCGGACAAGCCGAGCGAGCAGAGCTGCGAGCGAAAGTGCGAGCATGGCCGCGAAGAACGCGATACAGGGCTGGCAAAGCCAGGCCGGATCGACTCCGATGAGATGGCTGCCGGTTCCGAGCGGCAGAAAGCCACCGAGCGGGTAGCTGGCATAGCCGTGCCCAACCGTCAGTAGCGCCTCGTAGGTCGACGGCGCGAGACCGGCCGTGTTGTGGCCATGTTGCATAGCCCGGTCGGTAAAGGCGAGAAAGGTCGCGGTGTCGTCGAGCTTGATGTAGCCGGCGAAAGTAGCCTGCCCGGAGAGGACGACGGGCGCCGCGTACACGGCGAAGACGCCGATTGAGGAGCCCGCGGCCCAGGGATCGACGCTCCTCACGCGCCAGGGGAAAGCGAGCCCAAGCCCCGCGACGGCGAGCGCGACGACGAGCGGTACGGCAAGCTGCGCCGTCGGCGCCGAGGCAACCGCCAAATTGGCCGCGACGATCATCAGCGCAAGACCGGCCGGAAGAAGCAGTCCCGGCCGGAGACGATCGCCACTCACAGCTTGAAGGAGCAGGCCGCAGCCGAGGGCGAGCACGCCGAGCAGCATTGGGAAAACCAGCCAGGCGACTAGAAGGGCCATTGGTCTGCCGCCTAGTCTGCCAGGGAGTGTCGGACGGGCTCGCCCAATCGCCGAATCGAGCTAAGAGGATCGTAATCGGAGGCAGCTATGAGACTAGGTCGCCTCGACCAACAGCCCGTAGCCGATCGTGCGCAAGACAAGAAAAAGCGAGAAGAGAACCCGGCGGAGAGGGGCATCTACCAAGAGCCATTGGCAAAGTCGACTCGCGCTTAGCTGACCGGCCTGAGCTGACCCGACTTAACGGCGGCGAGAGCCTTGGCCGCAACGGGATCGTAGACCTCGATCTGATAGTCGGAGCCGGTAAAGGCAACGTATACGCTCGTGGGCTTCGAATTGGTGTAGAAGGCTTTCCCACCGGCCAGCGTGACTCGCACCGCTCCGGCTCGCCCGCCCGCCGCCTTCGTGGTGGCGAGCGCATTCGACATCGGGTAGGTACCGATGGTCGCGTAAAGCGCCCCGGTGCCGACTGCAACTCCCTTCGGCAGGTAGCGCAGGTAGACGTTTCCGTTCGGGTTGCGCGTGAACTCGTAGGTCACTCCGGACTTCGGGCCGATCCAGTAGACGGTACTCCCGAGCGACGCGACCTTCGCTTTCAGCCCAGTCAGCGTGAGTCCCAAACGTTCGCCCTGTGCCACCTGAAGCACCTTGCCGGCTTGCACGAGCGCGATAGCACGACCGGCTGTTGGGTCATAAACCTCAATCTGGTAGTTGAGGCCCGATTGCGCAAGGTAGACGTTACGCGGGTTAGCGCTGTTGGTAAAGGCGACGGCTCCGTTCTCGCCGGTTTCAAGCTGCGTCCATCCACTCTTCTTGCCGAGCGCGAGCGTTGTGGCGTACGCGTTCCGCATTGGATAGGTGCCGACCGTAAGAGTCGTACCCTTTCCCGACTTCATCTTGCCTGTGAGATAGCGCAGGTAGATTTGACCACTAGATAGTTTCTGTAACTCGTAGCGCACACCCTCCTGAGGCCCGGCCCAGTAGACGGGCACGTCCAGAGAGGCAACCAGCTTCTGCAGGTCTTTCTCGGAGCTAACCGTTTGCGCCGTGCCGCTGGATTTCGAAGATTTGTTGTCTCCACGCCCGGTAATAAGCCAGGTCACCAGGCCGGCGATGACCGCGAGCGCAAGTAGAGCGATAAGGCGGAGTGGCGGGG
>DATCCQ010000025.1:0-2798 GCA_036511185.1 Gaiellaceae bacterium | reverse complement strand
TGAAGCGGCTATTCGCCGGTAGTCCGGTCAAGATCGGTGGCTATCGACTGAAGCTCTCCTGCGGCAGAGTCAGCAAGCTCCTCGTCTTTGCGGTCTTCCGCCCGGTAACCGGCTCGGCACCGAATCGTTCCGCGTTCCCGGTAACGGTGACGGGAATCACGAGCGCCCTGATGGTCGACGCCGACGACAACCACAGCTGTGCACTCCTATCCGAAGGTACGGTCGAGTGCTGGGGCGACAACGACTCCGGCCAGCTTGGAGACGGAGTGAACAGCCACAATAACGGCATCACCAGCGGCGATGGAAGCGACTTCAGCGCGACTCCGGTTCAGGTGAGCGGAATCACGAGTGCCACGGAGGTCGATGTCGGCATGAGCCACAGCTGCGCCCTGCTCTCATCGCGCGCCATCGACTGCTGGGGCGCCAATACAACCGGTCAGCTCGGCGACGGCACGAATCTGGAACGCTCGACTCCGGTTCCGGGCACGGGCATCACCGATGCCGTTCAGGTGAGCACCGGCGGTCACACCTGCGCCGTGCTGGCCGGCGGCGCCGTCGAGTGTTGGGGCTCCAACTTCGAGGGCCAGCTCGGCAACGGCGCGGACCAGAACAGCTCGACTCCGGTTCAGGTTGCGGGGATCGCGAGCGCTGTCGCTGTGAGCGTCGGCGATTTTTTCAGTTGTGCGGTCCTGTCCGGCGGCATGGTCGAGTGCTGGGGCGACAATGCCAGCGGGCAGCTCGGGGACGGGCTAAAGGATCATGGCCATCAGCTGGTCGACATAGACGACTTCAGCCCGACGCCGGTCGTCGTCAGCGGCATCACGAGTGCCATCGCGGTTGCTGCCGGCTCGTCTCACGCCTGTGCCCTACTCTCGGACGGCACTGTTCAGTGTTGGGGTGCCCGCGGCGCGATAAAGCTCAGCGATGCTCCAGCGCCAGTACCGGTCGCAGTCGAGGGGATAGCTGATGCCATCGCCCTGAGCGCCGGCGCGTTCCACACCTGCGCCGTTCTCTCCAGCGGCGCGGTCGAGTGTTGGGGCGTGAACAGCTCCGGTCAGCTCGGCAACGGCACGGAACAGTACAGCGCGACTCCTGTTTCGGTCGTAGGGATCACGGATGCCGCCAATATCGGCGCCGGCTATGGCCACACCTGCGCCGTTCTCTCCAGCGGCTCGATCGAGTGCTGGGGCCGAAACAACGACGGTCAGCTCGGTTCCGACAAACGGTTTTCGACGGCGCTCGAAGCTAGCGTTTCAGAGCCCGACGTGCTCGGCGGTGGCAAACTCCTCGCCGGCCCGAACGTAGAGACCGGCGGGACGTCGCGCCGTCGCTAGAACCCTGCCGGTTAGGCCGAGCACAGCCTGCACGATGAAGATGCTCAGACAAGCGCCGAGCGCCGAGACGCCGAGCGGCGGTACCGTCACGTCGAGCAAAGGTCCGGAGCCCGAACCGACAACGACGATGACCAGCGCGAGCGCGAGGAGGGAGAGAAACGCCTGCGCTCCGATCACGATCTTCCGCTCGAGCCCTCGAGATTCGGCCAGATCTCCGAAGGTCATCAGCTCACCTACGACGATCACCGGCACGGCAGCAAGTACGAAGTAGAAGGCGCCCGAGTGGGCGCCGGAGCTGTCGGCCAGCGCGGCGGCGATTAAGAGCAGGAAAGCGAAGGAGCGGGCGAGCATGGGAAATTACGCCTTCGCGCGGACCTGGAGGAGTCCTGCGAGCGGCGCCGACCCTGGAAACTAGACCCGACTTTCGACGACCGCCTTGGCGATCGACACGATCGCCGCGGCCGCCTCGCTTTCCGGGGCGCCGAGGATAACCGGTTCGCCGCGCTCACCGCATTCACGTAGCACCGGATCGAGCGGAACGCGACCGAGCAGCGGTATCCCGAGCTCTTCGGCCAGGCGCTCGCCGCCGCCCGAGCCGAACACCTCCTGGCCGCTGCCGACCAGGTAGGACATGTTCTCGATCACGCCGAGTAGGCGCATGCCAGTTTCGTTCGCCATCAGGGCGGCGCGGGCAGCCACCTCCTGGGCGAGCGGTTGCGGCGTAGTAACGACGATGGCTTCCGCGTGCGGAAGTAGCTGGCCGAGCGAAATTGCGACGTCACCGGTGCCCGGAGGCATGTCCACCACGAGCGTGTCGATATCGCCCCAGTGCACGTCCGAGAGGAACTGCTCGAGCGCGCGATGCAGCATCGGGCCGCGCCAGATCACCGGCTTGTTCTCCTCGATGAAGAAGCCGATCGACATCAGCTTGAGCCCGTGACCGAGCGGCGGCACGATCATCTCGTCCACCGCCACGGGGTGCTGGGTAACACCGAGTAGCTGCGGCACCGAATGGCCGTAGATGTCGGCGTCGAGCACGCCCACCTGCTCGCCGAGCCCTAAAAGCGCCGCGGCCAGATTGACGCTCAGCGACGACTTGCCGACGCCGCCCTTGCCCGAGGTGACGGCGAGCACGCGCGTCTTTTCCTGCAATGAGAGCCCCCTCTTCTCGGGGATTCCGAGCGTCTTTCGCAATGCCTTTTTCTGCTCGTCGGTCATCTCCACGAAGCTGAGCTCGACCGACTCGACCCCGGGGATCGCGCCGACGTGCTCGGAGACCTGCTCCTGGAAACTGTCCTTGAGTGGGCAGCCCGCGATCGTCAGCGCCAGCGTGATCTGAACGGCGCCGCCCTCGATCTCAATCCGGCGCACCATGCCGAGCATCGTCACCGGCTTGCCCAGCTCCGGATCGACGACGTTGCGAAGCGCCATCTCTATCTGTGCGCGTGAAACAGCCATCGGCTA
>DATCCQ010000024.1:0-3117 GCA_036511185.1 Gaiellaceae bacterium | reverse complement strand
CTGAAGAAGAGTTGGAACGCGCTCCTTAGCGGCGAGGAGCTGGCCTACCGCGGCGAGGAAGCGGCGCGAAGCGCCCAGGACGAACCGATTCCCGACGAGCTGGAGCCGCGCCTGCGCCAGGCGCTGATCGGGCTCGGAATCAGCTCTCTCTACTCGCACCAGGCCGAGGCCTGGCGCCTTGCCCGGGCCGGCTCCAACCTGATCGTTACCACCGGCACCGCCAGCGGAAAGACGCTGGCCTTCAATCTGCCGGTGCTCGACGCGCTGGTGCGTGAGCCCAAGCAGCGGGCGCTCTATCTCTACCCGACCAAGGCACTGGCGCAGGATCAGGCGCGCGCTCTGGCGACCCTGCACGTCCCCAAGGTACGGGCGGCGATCTACGACGGCGACACACCGAGCGAGCAGCGCTGGCAGATCCGCAAGTGGGCGAACGTGATCCTCTCCAACCCCGACATGCTGCACGTCGGCGTGCTGCCCCACCACGATCGTTGGGGCGACGTGCTGGCGAACCTGCGCTTCGTGGTCGTGGACGAGGCGCACGTCTACCGCGGCGTCTTCGGCTCGCACGTGGCGAACGTGCTACGACGGCTACGTCGCCTTGCACGCATCTACGGCGCCGAGCCCCAGTTCCTGCTCGCTTCGGCGACGATCGCCAATCCCGGTGAGCTGGCGAAGGAGTTGACCGGCCTGGACGTCGAGGTCGTGGGCGAAGACGGCGCGCCGCGGCCCGAGCGCACGCTGGCGCTCTGGAACCCGGAGCTGATCGATCCCGAGCTAGGGCTGCGCGCCAGCGCGCTCGGCGAGGCGTCGAAGCTGCTCGCCTCGCTGGTCGAGCAAGGGCAGCGGACGATCTGCTTCGCCAAGAGTCGCAAGGCCGTCGAGCTGATCCATCGCTTCACCAGCGATCGTCTCCCTTCGGAGCTGGCGGCCAGGATCGCGCCCTACCGGGCCGGCTACACGCCCGAGCAGCGGCGCGAGATCGAAGGGCGCCTCGTCGCCGGCGAGTTGCTGGCGGTTACGGCCACCGACGCGCTCGAGCTGGGCATCGACGTCGGCACGCTCGACTGCGCGATCTCGGTCGGCTTTCCCGGCACGGTTGCCAGCCTGCGCCAGCAGTGGGGCCGCGCCGGCCGCCGCGAGCACGGTCTGGCCGTGCTGATCGCCAGCGAGGACGCGCTCGACCAGTTCTTCATGCGCGACCCCGAGGCGCTGATCGGACGCCGCGTCGAGGCGGCCATCCTCGACCACGCCAGTCCGCGCATCTTCGGCGGCCACCTGCTCGCCGCCGCCTACGAAGCCCCGATCGGGCCAGAAGACGCCGACATCCTCGGCCCGGAGGCGCTGGAGCAGGCCGCCGCGCTGCCCGAACTGCGCAAGACCCCGGCCGGCTTCGTCTGGCAGGGGCGCGACTTCCCGGCGGCGCGCGTTCCGCTGCGCTCGACCGAGAGCGAGAGCTTCACTGTGATCGAGTCTAGTACCGGCTCGGTGCTGGGACTGGTCGAGCGGGCGCGAGCCTTCTCGACCATCCACGAAGGCGCGATCTACCTGCATATGGGCGAGGCCTACCTGGTCAGAACGCTCGATTTGGAAGCCGCCCGCGCCCTGGTCGAGCCCTTCTCGGGCGACTACTACACCCAGGCCAAGCGCGAGACCGAGACCGAGATCAGAGAGGAGCTGAAGCGCGAAGAGCGGCTCGGCGTAGAGCTCTGCTTCGGCCGCGTCTCGGTGACCGAGCAGGTCGTCGGCTTCCAGCGCCGCTCGATCCAGACCCAGCGGGCGATGGATCTGACGCCGCTGGAGCTACCGGCCACCTCGTTCGAGACCGAGGCAATCTGGTTCTGTCCCACGCCCGAGCAGTTGAAAGAACTGGAGGAACTCCCGCTGCTGCTCGGCTCGCTGCACGCCGCCGAGCACACGCTGATCGCCCTGCTGCCGTTGCGCGCGATGTGCGACCGCTGGGACATCGGCGGCCTCTCCACCAACCTGCACGCCCAGACGCTTCAGCCGACGATCTTCGTCTACGACGGGCACGCCGGCGGCATCGGCATCAGCGAGCGCGGCTTTGAGGTGTTCGCGGACTGGGTCGCCGACGCGGCGGGCCTGCTGGAAGGCTGCCCCTGCGAGCGCGGCTGCCCCTCCTGCGTTCAGTCACCCAAGTGCGGCAACTTGAACGAGCCGCTGAACAAGGCCGGTGCGCTGAAGTTGCTGGGGCGGATGCTCGCTAGTCCGAGCGCCTGATCAGCCGCCGCAACCGCTTGAGCAGAGAAGGGCCTCGCGTTTGCGCCAGCGCCCGCTCACGCTCCAGCGACTTCTTGGCCCAAGCGCGTTCCCGCATCCTGCGGGTCGCGTACTTCGGCTTCCAGATCAGCGGTCTCGGTCTCGGCATTTCATCCCTCCAGCGCCGACAGCGCCAGCTCGATCGCCTCTTCCGGTGTGCTCGCGCGGAGAAATCCCTCGCCTTCCACGGCCACGCCGCCCTCGAGCAGCACGACCGGCCGCCCCAGCCGCCGCGCGAAGGCGATCTCGCTCAGCGTGCCCCAGCTGCCGCCGACAGCGATCAGCGCGTCGCCCGAGGCCGCCACGGCCAGATTACGGGCGTGCCCGATGCCGCTCGCCACGCTGAAGTCGATCCACTCGTTGGCCTCCTCCGGCGACTCGCCGGGCAGGATTCCTATCGTCCGCCCACCGGCTTGCTTGGCGCCCCGCGCGGCGGCAGCCATCACCTCGGCGCCGCCGCCGGTCACGACCGTGCAGCCCCGCTCGGCGAGTAGGCGCCCGACCTCCTCGGCCTGCGCCTCCCACTCGCTGCCGCTGCCAATTACCGAGACCTGAACCTCGCGCACGCTTCCGATGGTAGAAGACCGGTATGGAAAACGCACCTTCCGACGAGCTCCAGCGCATCGTCGGCTTTTGCCGCGACCTTGACGAGCGCTGCTCCGAGCGAATCTTCTCCTCGTTTGTCGCGACTGCGCTTCTTTGCGAATCGCTGCCGCTCGTGTACGACCGCAACTTCCTGCGCGTCGAGGACGGGAATGCGAACGCAAACGAGCTCGCGACACTCGCCGATCGAATCTTCGAGCCGGCCGGCATGTCCCACCGGAAGGTCGTCGCCGACTC
>DATCCQ010000023.1:0-3643 GCA_036511185.1 Gaiellaceae bacterium | reverse complement strand
TAGACGGCGCATCGGCCATTCGCTGCTTTTCACCCGCCACTACGACCGACATTGCGGGCGCGGCTCACTCAACGCCATCCTCCGGCCCACTCCGAACACCGATCCCATTTCCGGCCAGTCCGCCTCGCTCCTAGGACCGGCTGAGTCCAACGTCGGAGGCGCGGCTCAGCGCTTCCTTCGCACCGCGGAAAGTCATCAAGCCGGCAAAGCCGGCGGACTTTCCGCGGGTCAAACGAGGGCCTCGACGCCGGCGAAGAGCGCGTGCAAGCGAACGAACAGCGCCTCCAGAGCCAGCGGCGAGTTGAGGTTGAGCGACTGCATGCGCCGGAAGGTCTCGCGCACCAGATCGACCGCGTCTTCGGCCGCGGCAAGGCGCTCGAGCGTCCCGTCGGCGCGCAGCTCGGCGGCGTTATCGGAGTGAATCAGCACGCCCTCGGCGCCGACGGCGACCGCGATGAGATCGCGGTACCAGGCGGATAGCTCCTCGAGCATCGCCAGCAATTCCTCGCGCTCGGCCCCGCGCTCGACTCGGCGCAGGCGCTGATCGAGCTCGCGCTTGGTCAGCTCGCTGTCTTCCAGCCCGCGCTCGGCCTTGGCCCGTGCTTCGGCTCCCCGTTCGTCGATCGCCTCCTGGAGCGAGCGCACGGCCTCGGCCGGATCGAAATTCGGGTCGTCGTAGACGGCACGTGCGGCTGTAAGTAGGCGGGCGCGCCGCGCCGAAGCGGCGGGCTCGAGCAAACGTTCCAGACGGTCGAGGCGGCCGGCCGCGATCCGTGCCAGCGCCCGCCGGCGCTCCTCGTCGGGGACTCCGCCCAGGCGCACGATCTGCTCGAGCACGGCCTGCTCGGAGAGGCGGTGGAAGGAAACCGGCTGGCAGCGCGAGCGGATGGTCGCGGAGATTCGTCGCGGGTCGCTCGCGACGAGCACGAAAACCGCATAAGAGGGCGGCTCCTCGAGATCCTTGAGCAAGGCGTCGGCGGCCTCGCGATTCATCGATTCGGCCGAGAAAACGATATACACACGCCACTGCGCCTCGAACGGACGCATATGCAGATCGCGCCGGAGCGCTCGAATATCGTCGATCCGGATCTGGTCGCCAACCGGCTCGAGCAGGTAGAGGTCGGGATGCGAATGCTGCTCGACGCGGCGCAGATCACCGAGCAGTTGGCCCGCGAAATGAAGCGCCGCCTTGCGTTTCCCGACACCGCTCGGGCCGTGAAAGAGATAGGCATGAGACGGTCCCTCGGCCAGCGCCGAGCGAAGCAGCGCCTTCGCCTCCTCTTGCTCTGCCACCTGGGCGAAGGGGTCAGGGGGACTCAAGTCGCGCCTTCGACGAGTGCCTGGCGAATCTGGCGCGCGATCTGCTCGCGTGGCTGCATCCCATCGAGAGCAGCGATCCGCTCCGGGAACATCTCGGCCAGCCGCCGGTAACCGTCCCCGACCAGGCGGCGAAACTCCTCGCTCTCTCGCTCCATGCGGTCGCGCTCGTCGCCGACCCGCGCCTCCGAAAGCTTCTCGTCGACCATCAGCAGGAAGGTCCGATCGGGGAGCAGCCCCTTCGTGGCGTGCAAGTTGATTTGCAGGACGTTCTCGATCCCCAGCCCGCGCGCGACGCCCTGATAGACCAGCGAGGAATCGACGAAACGGTCGGAGATCACCGTCGCCCCTCGCTTGAGCGCCGGCTCGATCACCTTTTCGACCAGCTCGGCGCGCGCTGCCGCGAATATCGCTGCCTCGGCCCAGGGCGAGATCTTCTGGCCGTGCAGCACGATCTGGCGCAGCGTCTCGCCCAGCTCGGTGCCGCCCGGCTCGCGCGTCGCGACCACCTCAACGTCGCGCATCTCGAGAAAAGCTTCCAGCAGCTCGACCTGAGTCGTCTTACCGCAGCCGTCAAGACCTTCAAAGGAAATGAACATTGGTAGAGCCTATCCCGTTTGGGATACGCCGCTGAGGGGGTCGAGCCGTGGATGACAGGGGCCGCACGGGCCGCGAAGACGCACTGGTAGTGCGGCGAGCCGTCCGTGTGGTCACTGGCGCCGCGGATCGGCCGCATCGGTAGCGTAGGACGGGCGGGAGAGGCTCAAAGTAGGATACGGCTCATGCGGGCGTTAGTAACAGGCGGTGCTGGATTCATCGGCTCGAATCTCGTCGATGCTCTGATCGAGCGTGGCGACTCGGTCGACGTCGTCGACAACCTCTCCAGCGGAAAGCGCGAGAACGTTCACCAGCAGGCGCGCCTACACGTGCGCGACATACGCGAGCCGCTGGAAGACCTCTTCGCCGAGGTGCGCCCCGATGTCTGCTTCCACCTCGCGGCCCAAGCCGACGTGCGCGTCTCAATCGAGCGGCCCGATTACGACGCCGAGGTGAACGTGATCGGCACCGTGCAGGTGCTCGAAGCGGCGCGCTCGACCGGCTCCCGGGTCGTCTTCTCCTCCACCGGCGGCGCCATCTACGGCGAGTGCGACGAGCCCGCCGACGAGACGAGCGAGCGCCAGCCGCTCGCACCCTACGGAACCGCCAAACTGGCCGGCGAGGAGTATCTACTCACCTACCAGCGCCTGCACGGGATGGCTAACGTCGTCCTACGCTTCGGCAACGTCTTCGGGCCGAGGCAGGATCCGCACGGCGAGGCTGGAGTGGTCGCCATCTTCCTCGGGCGCCTGAGAGACGGAGAGACCTGCCTCATCTTCGGCGACGGCAAGCAGGAGCGCGATTACGTCTTCGTCGGCGACGTGGTGGCCGCCGCCCTGAAGGCGGCCGAGGTCGAGGGCGGCATCTTCAACGTCGGAACCGGCCGAGCCACCTCGGTGCTCGAGCTCTACGACCTCTGCCGCAAGGTGGCCGGAAGCGAGCTGGAGGCCGAGTACGCTCCGGCGCGCACGGGCGAGTTGCAGCGAAGCGTGCTGGACATCACAAAGGCCGTGAACGAGCTCGGCTGGCGCCCCGAGGCCAGTCTCGAAGAGGGCCTGCGCCAGACCTGGAACTGGATCCGGGCCTAGTCGCCCGCCCGCAGAGCCGTCAAGAAACCGTATAGATCTCGCCTGCCGGCGTAGAGATCGCGTAAACGACGATGCGTCGCCGGCCGGTCCGAGGTAAGACAGGTTTGTGGCGGATCTCGCCTTCATCGTCGCCGGCGCGGGCGCCTTCGCGTTGATCGCGCTCTTCCTGCGCGCCCTCGAAGCGCTCGTCGGGCGCTCCGACGACAGGAGTGGCGGCAGATGAGCTGGGGTGACGCCGGGTCTCTCGTACTCGCCTTCTTCATCTTCTGCTACTTGATCGTTGCCCTGATCGACCCGGAGCGATTCGGATGAGCTGGCAGAACTGGCTCCAGCTCGGCGTTCTGGTCGGGCTCATCGGTGTTACCGCGCCGCTCCTCGGCGCCTACATGGCACGCATCTACCGTGGAGGGCCGGCGCCCGGCGACCGCATCTTCGGCCCGATCGAGCGGCTTTGCTACCGGGCGGCCGGAATCGACGAGCACGGCGAGCAGACCTGGCGCGTCTACGCCGGCTCGCTCCTGATCTTCAGCGCTATCTCCGTGGCCGCCGTCTACCTGCTGATGCGCCTGCAGGGCTCACTGCCGTTCAATCCGAGCCATGCGGTCAGCGCCGGGCCGGCGCTCGCCTTCAACACCGCCGTC